>JBEVKC010000021.1:0-16949 GCA_040509895.1 Novosphingobium sp.
GGTGGTCTGCATCACTGCCGATATCCTGTTGGCCGACCGCTGCCTGAAGGCTGGGGCCATGGTGCTTGGTCCCAACGGCAAGCCCTTCACGACCAGTTCGATCGGCAGCGCCATCGCGACCCGCGCGATTATGTCGGACCTGCGGGCGGGCGGCGACGTGGTTGGCGGGCCTGCCCCGTTCTCGAAGACGGACCGCTCGCGTTTTCTCTCGGCACTGGATGAAACTCTCGTCCGGCTGAAGCGGTTGGGCTAGGGAGCGACACATGGCAGAAAAATTCGAACGACACCGGCAGCCGTGGAATGCGGCCGAAATCCAGAAGCTTCACACGCTGGCCAAGAAGGGCATGCCTTTGAAGGCCATCGCTAAGGCCCTGACGCGCAGCGAGGAGTCCGTGAAGGACCGCGCCAAGGCGGATGGCCTGACAATCGCGAAGCTGCGCTGATCAGCCGTGATCCGCCTTTCCGGACTTTCCCTGCCGCTCGATCATGAAGCGGATGCCCTGCCCGCGGCGATCTGCGCGCGGCTGGGCGTAGAGCGTGAGGCACTGCGCAACTTCTCCGTCTACCGCCGCGGCAATGACGCGCGTAAACGCACTGCGATCCTGCTGGTCTATACCGTCGATGTCGAACTGGCTGAAGAGGCCGAAGTTCTGGAGCGGTTCACCGGGGACAAGGACGTCCGCCCCACGCCCGATATGGAATATCGCTTCGTCGCCAAGGCGCCCGAGGGTTGGTCCGGGCTGCGTCCCGTCGTCATCGGCGCCGGTCCCTGCGGGTTGTTCGCGGGGCTGATCCTGGCGCAGATGGGCTTTCGTCCCATCATCCTCGATCGCGGCAAGGTCGTCCGCCAGCGCACCAAGGACACCTGGGGCCTATGGCGCCGGGCCGAGCTGAACCCTGATTCCAACGTCCAGTTCGGCGAGGGCGGAGCAGGCACATTCTCCGACGGCAAGCTCTATTGCCGCGTGAAAGACCCGCGCTTCCTTGGCCGCAAGGTGCTGGAAGAGTTCGTAAAGGCCGGAGCGCCCGACGACATCCTGTGGGAAGCACACCCCCACATCGGCACCTTCCGCCTCGTGACCATGGTCGAGTCCATGCGCCGCACAATCGAGGAACTGGGCGGCGAATACCGTTGGCAGACACGCGTAGACGATATCGAGCTGGAACGCCTGTCCGATGGCAACCAGCGCCTGCGCGGCCTGCACCTGCATGACGGCACATTCCTTGAGGCAGACCATGTCGTGCTCGCCATCGGCCATAGTGCGCGTCCGACTTTCGAGATGCTGCACAGCCGCGGTGTCCACATGGAGGCCAAACCCTTTTCCATTGGCGTGCGGATCGAGCATCCGCAAAGCTGGGTAGACAAGGCGCGCTATGGCAATTGTGCTGGCCATCCGGACCTTGGCGCGGCAGCCTACAGCCTCGCCCATCACGCCTCCAACGGGCGTACCGTTTACAGCTTCTGCATGTGTCCGGGCGGCCGGGTGGTCGCGGCGACTTCAGAAGAGGGCCGCGTCGTCACCAATGGCATGAGCCAATATTCGCGCGCCGAGTTCAATGCCAATTCCGGGCTTGTCGTGGGCATCGACCCGGAACGCGACTATCCCGGCAGTCCGCTCGCCGGGATCGAGTTCCAGCGGCACTGGGAATCGCTGGCCTTTGTTGCGGGCGGTTCTTCCTATGCCGCACCGGGGCAAAAGGTCGTCGATTTCCTTGCCGGTCGGCCCTCGACCGAACTTGGCGAGGTCACGCCCTCCTACAAGCCGGGGGTCACCATGACCGACCTGTCGCAGTGTCTTCCGGCATTCGCGGTTGAGGCAATCCGTGAGGCGCTGCCCGTTTTTGGCCGCCAGATTTCCCGTTATGACCACCCCGACGTAGTGATGACGGGAGTGGAAACGCGCACGTCCTCTCCGGTGCGCATCACGCGCGGCAAGGACTTCCAGAGTCTCAATGTCGAACGGCTATTCCCCGCCGGTGAAGGCGCGGGCTATGCGGGCGGCATCCTTTCCGCTGCCATCGACGGCATCAAGGTGGCCGAGGCCGTGGCGAAAAGCATGACCGGCCAGTGAGTAACAACAGCTTCGACGCCATAGTCATCGGCGCCGGTGCCGCTGGCATGATGTGCGCCATGACTGCCGGTGCGCGGGGCAAGCGCGTGCTGCTGGTGGATCATGCCGATGCGCCGGGGAAGAAGATTCTGATCTCTGGCGGTGGACGCTGCAACTTCACCAACGTTAACACGGCGCCGGACCGGTTCCTTTCGGGCAATCCGCATTTCGCCAAGTCGGCGCTGGCCCGCTACACGCCGCAGGACTTTATCGCACTGGTGGAGCACTACGGCATCGCCTGGCACGAAAAGACGCTGGGGCAGCTGTTCTGCGACGGCTCCGCGCGCCAGATCGTCGACATGCTGGTTGAGGAATGCACGCAGGCAGGTGTCACTATCGCTCTCGGACAACCGGTGGCGTCTGTGGAGCACGGCAACGGCCAGTTCCGGATCAGTGTCGGGGGGCACGAGCATCAAGCCCCCGCGTTGGTTCTGGCGACCGGCGGGCCGTCGATTCCAAAGCTGGGCGCGACCACCTTTGCATATGACACCGCACGCCGCTTCGGCCTTTCCATCGTACAGCCGCGCCCGGCGCTGGTGCCTTTCACGTTGGGTGAGGACGGCGTCCTGTTCCGCGAACTTTCGGGCGTGTCGGCCGATGTCGAAGTCCGCTGGAACAAGACGCGCTTCCGGGAAGCAGCGCTGTTCACCCATCGCGGCTTGTCTGGTCCGGCCATGCTGCAGATCTCATCCTATTGGCAACATCGCACACCCATCCTTGTCGATTTCCTGCCCGACGCGCCGACCGACTGGCTGCTGCAGCATAAGCGCGAACGCCCCCGCACGTCCCTCCGCCGTGTGCTCGCGCAGGAACTGCCCGAGCGGCTGGCCGATGCCCTGCTCGAGCGGTTGGAACTTCAGGGAGAGCTGGGCAACCTGACCGACAAGCTGTTGCGGCAGGCGCAGCAACGGCTGGGCGGCTGGAGCTTCACGCCGAACGGCACCGAAGGCTTCGCCAAGGCCGAAGTTACCGCAGGGGGCATTTCCGTCGCGGAACTTTCATCCCAGACGATGATGGCGAAGCGCGTGGCGGGCCTCTACGCAATCGGTGAGGCGGTGGACGTCACTGGCTGGCTTGGCGGTTACAACTTCCAGTGGGCATGGGCCAGCGGCCGGGCGGCCGGACTGGCGATCTGATCTTTTTGTCTCTGGCGGCAAGGCGGGTTTTACTTGCGTCAGAATATTCTTGCTAATGCGAGTGAATCGCAATAGAGGTTCGCTCGTTCCGGCTTGTTCTGTCGTCAAACCGGTACGCCTGCGATGTTCCTGCGTCGCATTCTCCCCACCTTTCGCCGGGGGCGCACGACGCGTCCCCGGCATTTTTCCAAGCAGATGCCGTTAGTTGACGGCTGGCGAAGGCCGCCCATGCTGCTATGCTGGTGCAATGTTCGACCGGCGTACGGCAATCTGGAATCTTGGTGCTGTTGCCGCCTCCCTTGCGCTGCCATCCACGCCGGCTATCGCCAGCGTGGGCCAGAAACCTCCACGCCTCCGTGCCGGAGACACGATCGGCCTGATCGAACCGGCGGCCTTCAGCGATGACATGTCGCACATCGAATTCGTGAAAGCGACGATTGCCGGCATGGGGCTGGTGCCCAAGGTCGGGCCCCATGTCGCCGCACGTTACGGGTATCTCGCCGGGACCGACCAGCAGCGCGCCGCCGACATCAATGCAATGTACGCCGACCCAGCGGTGCGGGCGATTTTCACCGTGCGCGGCGGATGGGGCTGCGCTCGTCTGCTGCCCTTCCTTGATTGGGAGGTGATACGCGCCAACCCGAAGCTGTTGATCGGCTTCAGCGACGTGACCGCGCTCCACCTCGCCTTTGCTGCACGGGCGGGCTTTCCGACCATCCACGGGCCCAATGCCGCGAACAGTTGGGGGGCGACCAGTTGGGAGAGCCTGTGGAACCTGGCGTTTGCTGGTGGCACCCCAACCTTCCGCAATCCCGATGTCGCGCCCGGTGACCTTGCCGGGCAGGGGCGCTGGGGGATCACGACGATCAAGTCAGGGACGGCGCGCGGGCGGCTGCTGGGCGGTAATCTCTCCGTCCTGGCTGCGCTTGTGGGCACCCCCTGGCTTCCCGACTTTACAGGAGCGATCCTGTTCCTTGAGGAGACCGGAGAGGCGGAGTACCGCATCGACCGGCTGATGAGCCAGCTTGCCCTGTCCGGCATATTGTCAAAGGTGGCGGGTGTGGCATTCGGTCAATGCACCCGCTGCGGCGGCGGCGTGCCGGGCTATATCGGATTCACCGTGCCGCAGATCCTGCGCGACTATCTTGCGCCGCTTGGCGTGCCAGCCTTCCACGGCGCGAACATCGGCCACATCGCCAACCAGCTCAGCCTGCCGGTGGGCGCGCAGGTGGAAATCGATGCAGGCGCGGGCAGCATCCGCGTTCTGGAGCCGATAGTCGCCTAGCGCGCCATCGGCTTGCCGATCAAAAGCGACGCATCTGAATGTTTGGGGGGCAGTTTCACGACATGCCAAGGTCGGCGCGCATCACGGTAGACTCGTAATAAAAGCCCGCTGCGGCTGCCAGATGTTTTTACTCGTGCGACCCGAAAGCCATTCCTGCCGCGACCGTCCGGCTGCGCTGCAAAAAGGCCCGGGGACTGAACTTCATCATCGGAATACAAGGAAGCACGTTGTACTCATATGTATTACATAGACCTACATTGATTAACGGTGGGTGAATGTAACACATCGTGTTGCTTTTGATTTCAATGTCCACCATGTTCGACAGGCAACGAAAGGACAACTGATGCCCAAGCGCGACCGAACTCTCACGATAAGGCTCAGCGCCGCAGAGATCGCGCAATTCGAGGAACTGGCGGCAGCCGACATGCGGCCGCTCAGCCAGTACCTGCGCGTCGTGTTGATGGAGCGAATTCCTGCCGAGAGGAGGCGCCTCAAACTGGGCGATCCGGGCGACGAATAATGATTTTGTCGCCGGGCGGCGGTCCAGGCGCCAGCCAGCACGCCCGGTTGATCGGGGCGGTAGGTTTCCACGGATAGTTTTGGAAAACTGGAGCGGGCGAAGGGATTCGAACCCTCGACCCCAACCTTGGCAAGGTTGTGCTCTACCCCTGAGCTACGCCCGCTCTGACGTTTGCGGCCGGGCCTTTTCAGCGACCGGCCGGGGTGGAGGCGCGCAACTAGCAGCGGCTTTGGGGGTCGGCAAGGGGAAATTTTCGAGAAAATGAGATTGGCGCTTTGGCACTTCACAAATGGGTGTGAAAGGCCACATTGGGGCGCACGCAATCAGATTACGGAGAATTGCCTTGGCAAGCCTTGGCCTCAACCTTGACGAACAGAAGGCAGTAGACCGTTTCCGCCAGGCAGTGGTCGAACCGTCGATGAACAGCCTTGTGATCCTTGATTTCTGGGCAGAATGGTGCGGCCCCTGCAAGGCGCTGGCGCCCATGCTGGAAAAGGTTTCGGCCGAATATGCCGACAAGGGCGTGGTGCTAGCCAAGGTCAACGTTGATGAGGAACAGTTCATCGCCGCGCAGTTCCAGGTGCGTTCCATCCCCACCGTCTATGCCATCTTCCAGGGCCAGCCGGTTGCCGATCTGACCAATGCGCGCACCGAATCGCAGCTGAAATCGACGCTCGATCAACTGCTCGCCAAGCTGCCGATTAAGGGCGGTGAGCCGGTGCAGGACATTGCTCCGCTCCTTGCCATGGGTGAGGACGTGCTGGCTTCGGGCGATGGCGACCGCGCCGCCGGTATCTTTGCCCAGATCGTCGACATGGCCCCGACCAGCGTCGAGGCGATTGGCGGACTTGTTCGTTCACTGGTGCATTCCGGCCGGGCTGACGAAGCGGAAGAGATGCTGGGCGCAATCGACCCGGCGCTGGCAAGCGATCCTGCCATCGAGCGCGCCCGCGCCGCACTGGAACTGGCCAAGGACAAGCCGGACGAGGGTGAGCTTGCCACCTTGCGATCGGCCGCTGCGGCCAAGCCTGACGACATGGAAGCGCAGCTTGCCTTTGCCTCTGCCGCTTTTGCAGCAGGCCAGCGGGACGATGCGGCGGGCACGCTGCTCAAGATGATCGCCGCAGACCGTGAATGGAACGAAGGCGCCGCCAAGGCCAAGCTGCTGCAGATGTTCGAGGCGATCGGGCTGGAAGACCCGTGGGTCGCGGCAACCCGCCGCAAGCTTTCGACCGTGTTGTTCGGATAGGGAAGTTGGCAGGCACCCGCATCTCGATTTTCCCCCTGACCGGGGCGATCCTCTATCCGGGGTTGCAACTGCCGCTGCACATTTTCGAGCCACGCTATCGTGCCATGATCAGCGACGCGCTGGCGCGTGATCGGCGTATCGGCATGATCCAGCCGCAACGGGCAGAAGAAGCATCGCCGCTGTTCACTGTCGGCTGCCTTGGCCGCATTGGCGAGGTAGAGGCGCTGGTCGACGGGCGCTTCAACATCGTGCTGGAAGGACAGTCGCGGTTCCGCGTGCTGCGCGAACTCGATGTCTCCACGCCGTTCCGGCAGGTCGAGGCAGAGCTGATCGAGGAGCCGATGGGCGAATATCTCTCCCCGATAGAGCGCGCGTCGTTTGAGCGGGAGGCGCGGCGATTCGCCGATGCTCAGGGCTATAGCGTCGATTGGGAATCGGTGGCGCGGCTGGACGATGTTTCGCTGATCAACGGCGTCTCGCAGATCGCGCCCTTTGACTTTGCCGCCAAGCAGGCCCTGCTGGAGACGCCGGATGTAGCGGCACGGTGCGAATTGCTGGTGCAGCTCATGCAGTTCTTCGGCCGCCGTGACAGCGACGAGGATGGAGTGACGCTTCAGTAGGATGAACGTATTGCGGTGCAGCAAGAGTCCGCTTGACCGCGCATCAAGGTAATGATCTAACACGCAAAAATCGGGTCGAGGGCGCTTAATGGCGCAAGGTTTGCAACCGGCGGAGGCGCTGCTTGACCAAGACTATCATGCTCATTCACGGTGCGTGGCTGAACAGCAAGAGCTGGGAGGCTTGGCGCGAGCGCTTTGAGGCGTGCGGCTATCGAGTCCTCGCACCGGACTGGCCGGGCGATGAGGGCGATCCGGCGGACCTGCGCGCCAATCCGCGCATGGAACTGACGAAGTACGGTCCAAAAGAGATCGTCCGGCACTATGCCGACATTATCGATAGCTTGCCCGAAAAGCCTATCCTGATCGGCCATTCGGCGGGCGGGGTCTTCGTGCAGCACCTGCTTGATCGAGGGCTGGGGGCCGTAGGCGTTGCCATCGATCCAGCGCCGACACCCGGCGTGGGTCTTGGCTTCGACACCATAATCTCTGCGCTGCCGGTGCTGGGCGATCCGTTCAGCGGCAAGAAGGTTGTGCAGATGAAGCGTAAGTTCTTCGCGAACCGTTTCGCCAACGGCCTGCCGCGCGACATGGTGGACGATCACTATGACCGCTACGTCGTGCCGACTGCGGGCAAGGTTTACTGGGACGGCGTGCTGCATAACGGCGCGGGAAGTATCATCTGGGATAGCGCGATCCGGCCACCGCTGCTGCTCATCGCTGGCGGGCTCGACAAGATCGCCGACCCCGGAATGACGCGCTCGATGTTTGAAAAGCAGCGCCGCGCCCGCTCGCTCACCGAGTTCAAGCTGTACCCCGAACGGTCACACTGGACCTGCATGGAACCCGGCTGGGAACATGTGGCCGATGCAGCGCTCGCATGGGCGGAGCTGAACGCAATCAACGCAGGAAACTCTGCACCGGTTTCCTGAGCATCCCTGAAGGAGAAGCCCAATGCCTTACATCACGGTCAAGGACGGAACGGAGATCTTCTACAAGGACTGGGGCCCGAAGGACGCGACGCCCATCGTGTTCCATCACGGCTGGCCGCTGAGCGCCGACGACTGGGACAACCAGATACTGTTCTTCCGCCTGAACGGCTACCGCGTGATCGCCCATGACCGGCGCGGGCATGGACGTTCTACCCAGACCGATGACGGCAACGAGATGGACACCTATGCCGCCGATGTGATCGAACTCGCCGATGCGCTCGACCTGAAGGGGGCGATCCATATCGGTCACGCCACCGGCGGCGGGGAGGTTGTACACTACGTCGCGCGGGCCAAGCCGGGCCGGGTCGCAAAGGCGGTTATTATCGGCGCGGTTCCGCCGGTTATGGTCAAGTCAGACAAGAACCCGGGCGGCCTGCCCATCGAAGTGTTCGACGGCTTCCGCACCGCGCTCGCCGCTAACCGCTCACAGCTCTACATCGATGTGCCGACCGGCCCGTTCTATGGTTACAACCGGCCCGGGGCCAATATCAGCCAGGGCGTGATCGATAACTGGTGGCGGCAGGGCATGGCGGGCGGCGCAAAGGCGCACTACGACTGCATCAAGGCTTTCTCGGAAACAGATTTTACTGACGATCTGAAAGCCATCGAGGTTCCGGTGCTGGTCATGCACGGCGATGACGACCAGATCGTGCCCTATGCCGATTCTGCCCCGCTTTCGGCCAAGCTGCTGAAGAACGGGACTCTCAAGACCTATCCCGGCCTTCCGCACGGCATGTGCACGACACATCCAGATGTCATAAACCCGGACCTTCTGGCCTTCATACAGCAAGGCTAATAGGCTGAGAGCGAAGTTCAAAAGGCAAAGCGGAATGGGATTTTCCACTACGGCGCAGTCGATAATCGACACGCGCAGCGCGCAGATGTTCCCCACTCTGGCGACGGCAGAGATTGAACGCCTGCGCCGTTTTGGAGAGCTGCGCAGCTATCCCAAGGGTGCTGAACTGGCGAAGACCGGGCAAGTCGGCGACGGCTTGCTCGTCTTTCTCTCCGGTGAGGCAGAAGTCACGCAGGACAACAGCGAACACCCGCGCATCCATATTGTTACGCACCATGCAGGGTCATTCCAGGGTGAACTTGCGCAGCTGTCGGGGCGTCCCTCGCTGGTCAACGCCCATGCGCTGACCGATGTGGAAGTGCTGGTCATTCCCCCCGACCGCCTGCGTGCCCTGATGATTGCAGAGGCGGAACTGGGCGAGCGGATCATGCGGGCGCTGATCCTGCGGCGCGTCGGCCTAATTGAATCCGGCGGCGGCGGCCCGATCATCGTCGGGCGGGATGGGGATGCCTCAATCCTGCGGCTGGTCAACTTCCTGCGACGCAACGGGCACCCCTATATGGTGCTCGACTTTGAGACGGACCCTTGCGCCCGGACGCTGGTGGAGCGTTTCGAGGTGCCGCCTGACGAACTGCCGATTGTGCTCTGCCCCGGCGGCCAGTTGCTCCACAACCCCAGCGAGGCGGCGCTGGCGCGCTGCATCGGGCTGGTCGGCAATATCGATCAGGACCGCGTCTATGACGTGGCGATTGTCGGGGCCGGGCCAGCCGGGCTGGCGGCCATGGTCTATGGCGGGTCGGAGGGTCTGTCGGTTCTGGCGCTCGATTGCCGGTCCTTCGGCGGTCAGGCCGGGGCGTCGTCGCGGATCGAGAACTATCTTGGCTTTCCGACCGGCATTTCGGGGATGGCGCTGATGGCGCGGGCATTTACCCAGGCGCAGAAGTTCGGCGTCGAATTCGCCATTCCGGACGAGGCGGTGACGCTGACCTGCAGCACCGATCCATACCGTCTGAAGCTTGCCACCGGAGAGGATGTGCAGGCGCGCACTGTCGTTCTTGCCACAGGTGCCAGGTATCGCCGGCTCGGGATCGAGGGGCTGGAAGAGTACGAGGGCAATTCGCTGCACTATTGGGCGTCTCCGCTGGAGGCGAGTCTTTCTGCCGGGCACGACATTGCGCTGGTGGGTGGCGGCAACTCGGCCGGGCAGGCGGTGGTCTACCTTGCCAACCACGCCCGCCGCGTGACTATGATCGTCCGCAGGCCGCTTGCCGACACCATGTCGCAGTACCTGATCGAACGTATCCAGAGCCTGCCCAATGTCGAGATCGTGAGCGGGGTGGAAGTGGCCGCGCTGGAGGGCACTGGCGGGCAGATCGAGGCTATCACCTTGCGGCATCGTGCGTCGGGCGAGGAAACCCGCCACGAAATCCGCCAGCTCTTTTCCTTCATCGGGGCAGAACCCAACACCGACTGGCTGGCCGGATCGGGCATCAAGCTGGACGCCAGCGGGTTCGTCTGCACCGGAGCGAATGCTGGCGAAGGACGCCACATGCTGGAAACCAGCCGTCAGGGCATCTTCGCCATCGGCGACGTCCGCTCGGGCTCGGTCAAGCGTGTCGCGGCCTCGGTCGGCGAAGGCGCGCAGGTTGTCGCGGCGCTCCATTCGGTGCTCGCAGCAAAGGCAGGATAGACCATGGCAGAATGCAATCACGGCGACGCGATCCACACGGTCACGCCCAGCGCGAAGGGCTGCGAGGAATGCCTGAAGATTGGCAGTGCGTGGGTTCACCTGCGCCTCTGCCGGACCTGCGGCCATGTCGGCTGCTGCGACGATTCCCCCAATCGCCACGCCCGCGCGCACTATCACGCGACGGAGCACCCGATCATCGAAGGCTATGACCCGCCCGAGGGCTGGGGCTGGTGCTATCCTGATGAAGCGTGGGTCGAACTGCCCGACCAGACGCCGCAAGCGGGGCCGATCCCGCGCTACGTTTAAGGGGGGAGCGTTTCCCTACTGTCCGAAGCCGCTGTCAATCGCAGCGTGCTGTTCGCTCCAGAGAAACCGGATCTGGCGGTCAACGATTTTCCAGGCACCGGCAATCCGCTCGTAGTGATCGACGTAGCGGTTCATCACATTCATCGAATTTTCGCGATCAAGCGTAAGGTATCGCGCCGTGCAAAGGGCGGTTCCTGTCGCCCGGTCGCCGTCCAGCTCGATCATGTGGTTGGTCATGACGTGCATCGTCTGGGCAAAGGCATCGCGCATCCTGATGGGTATGGTTCGCAGCTGGTCATGGCCTGAATAGTCGGCGAATGGCGCCTCGGCATCGGGATGATAGATGTGCATTCGCGCTTGGGGTGCGAAAACGGCGAGAAACCGATCAGCATCGCAGGCATCCAGCGCATCTGCATAGCGATAGGAAAGCTGCTCGAGAGCGACGATATCGACCAGGGACATGGCAATTCCCCTCAATATGTGACGTCAGGTCAGGAACAGCATATCCCAACCGCGGTTGCATGCCAGACGTTTCAGGTACCGGGGCATCTGTGCGCTGACTGTCAGCCAGCCGCTTCGAAAACCGCCAGCGGATTGGGCTTCGGCTCTGCAACCTTGAACAGCGTGTTGGTGTCGCGGTGGACGAATGGCTCCGTATAGCCGCTCGCCCGCACGGTCAGCGTGGTATCGGACACATAGGTCCACGATCCGTCCGGATTGAACGTCACGTCGATTTCATACGAATCGGTACGGAAGGCCTGCTCAAGGAACGTGGTGGAGCAGATGCCGTATTCCGTCTCCCCGCGCGTAGCCTTCAGCTTCAACGTGGTCGCATCGGGCGCAGCGTGGCCAGCGGCAATCGCCACCTGACCGCGCGGGATGGCGACGGTCTGCAGCACCAGCCCGGTCGCGGGCTCCCAGAGCCAATAACCTACCTGATCGTGGAAGGTGATCGCCTCGTCCGGGGTGTTGATGTGGACGTGATAGCGCAGGCCATAGAACAGCTGCGGGCCGTTCGCCTGCGGGTCAATGGGGTGCATCTCTATCCGTTCACGATAGACGCGCTGTTCGGGGCCATCCTCCTTGGGATTGATGTCCACGCCCCGGTCGCCCTGCCAGATCCCCGCGAGCCGCCGCAGCGGGCCCAGGTTGTCGAGCGTTTTTGCATCGACGTCGCTGGGTTCAGTGAAAATGTCTTCGGGAATGTCGGCCATATCAATCACCTGTGAGCTTTCCGGATAGCTTGCGACGGCGCACCGCCCAAAGCCAAGCGGTTTTTCGCTGCCCATTGTCACCAATCGCCACGGCACTTACATTTTACTCATGGTCTGGGATCTCAGAGCCGCCCTGCTGGCCAAGGAAGAGTTCGAAACCGCGCGCCTGATCGATTTCGAATTCCGTGAGCGCGCCCGCACCTTCCGGCTGATGGGCGAGGATCTTGGCATCCCTGCCAGCACCGTCACGGAAATGGTCGTGCTTCACAATGACGAGGCGATACTGGAGCGGCTGCAGGCCGAGCATGGCCTTCCTCAGGAACAGCTGGGTCTTCTCTACACGCGCTGCCGTACAGAAGCGCGCAGGCAGCTGATCGGCGAGCGCGGCGATCCGACGCCGCACCGGCTGGGCTAAGGCATTTATGCCGTTGCCCGCATAAGGACGCAGTACTGACGAAAGAGATTGCGGGTGGCGGGGAACATCGCCCGCCAACTCGCGCAATATTGCGTGGAGTTTGTGCTTATCAAGGCGAAGTTGGCGGCCGGGTTTTCACCCGACCGCCACCCCCATTTTGTGCCTCCACTCGGGTCGCAACGAGGAGGCAGGACGGCTATAATCCCCCACGCGCAGCAATTGCCGTGACGTGCATCACGGTCCCCAAAAAAATCCAAAAACTGCGCACCCCCTACCCCGTGATGGTCGCCTTGATCCCGTCGACCACATATTGCGCGGCAAGGGCAGCCAGCAGGACGCCCAGCAGCCTTGTGATGATCCCTTCAACCTGAGCGCCGAACAGCTTCATCAGCGGCTTGGCGGCGGCAAGGGCGGCGAAGGAGATGATCATGACAAGCGCCAGCGCGCCTAGGATCACCAGTGTCTCCTGGGTGCCCGAAGCGCGGGACATCAGCAGCATGATCGTGGCGATGGAGCCGGGGCCTGCCAGCATCGGCATGGCCATCGGGAAGACGGAGACGTCCTCAACCTCCGGCTTGGCGCGGATCTTTTCGGCGCGCTCTTCCCGCCGCTGAGTGCGCTTTTCGAACACCATGTCGAGCGCGATGAGGAACAGCATGATGCCACCGGCGATGCGGAATGCATCCAGTTCAATGTGCAGCGCGCCAAGCAATTGCTCACCGAACAGGGCAAAGCTCAGCAGGATGCCCGAGGCGATCAGGCAGGCCTTTGCCGCCATGCCCACGGCCTGCCGGCGCGTCGCTTCCGGTATAAGCCCCGCATAGATCGGTGCGCAGCCGGGCGGGTCTATCACCACGAACAGGGTTACGAAGGCGGAGACGAAGAGGTCGATCAATTGGCGGGCTTTTCAGCGTTGACCACGGACCGCAGAACCTCCCGCATTTCGCCGCCTTTCCACATGCGAACCACGAAGATTCGCGCGCCGTCCGGAGCAACGACCGAGGACCAGTCCAGCGTGCCATCGCGTGATCGGCCGTCCTTGCGGTCACCCTGCAATGAGATGGCGATCGGCTGGACGTTCGGAATGGCGGGGTTGTCTGCGGGAGTCAGCGCGAGGACGGGGGGCCGCGATCCGACACCGCGGGGCCTGCCGCCGGGAGGGGGAGTGGCTGGCGTTGCTCCGGGACCGTCTGCTTGCTCGGCCTGCCGGGGGCGGCAGTCAGCGACTAGACCGTCGATCATCTCTGGCGCGGAAATCTCCACCGCCATGTCATTGCCCTGATCCAGCAGCCACTTGTAGTCGCCCTTTTTTGGCTGGCGCTGCCATAGCGTGGTGAAATAGCCGAACTTCCCGGGCGTGCCCTGCCAGGCTCCGCGCGTGACGGCATAAGAGCCGTCGCAGCTGGACCAGACTTCATGCGGCTGCCACTTGACCGAGGTCTTGGGATTGGGGCGTTTCTTCAGCCATTCTTCCGCATTGACCCGCTGCGGCACGAACATTTCCGCACCGGGTGCAAGAGTTGCAAGGAAAGCGGTCCACTGGCCTTTTTCCTGCGCAAGCTGGCTGAAGGCCACTTCGGCGGCGATTACGGCGCTTGGGTTGGCGCCTCCACGCGAAGGAGCGCGCGGACCTTCCTCTCCGGGAGGGGGTGGAGGTCCACCTTCGGGTTGCGCCTGTGCTGCGGGGGCCGAGACGAGTGCGGCGAAGAGCAGGACAGGAGCAAACCGCTTCATATGGCATCATCCCCTAGTGGTATGCCGGCATTGCGATGCGCGGCGACGATGGTGTTGCGTAGCAATACGGCGATGGTCATCGGGCCGACCCCGCCGGGAACAGGCGTGATGGACCCAGCCACTGCACTGGCAGAGGCGAAATCGACATCGCCGACCAGCTTGGTCTTGCCTTCCTCAGCCGCCGGAACGCGGTTGATGCCGACGTCGATCACGGTCGCGCCGGGTTTCAGCCAATCGCCCTTGACCATCTCGGGACGGCCAACGGCGGCCACGACGATATCGGCGCGGCGCACGACTTCGGGCAGGTCTTTCGTCCGGCTGTGGGCGATGGTGACGGTGCAGCTTTCGCCCAGCAGCAGCTGTGCCATCGGCTTGCCGACAATGTTGGAGCGGCCGATGACCACGGCATCAAGTCCGGACAGCGAGCCGAGCTTGTCCTTCAGCAGCATCAGGCAGCCCAGCGGCGTGCAGGCGACAAAGCCGGGCAAGCCTACTGCAAGACGACCGGCGTTGATGATGTGGAAGCCGTCCACATCCTTGTCCGGGTTGATCGTCGCGATGACCTTCTGCTCGTCCATGTGGCCGGGCAGGGGAAGCTGGACAAGGATGCCGTCCACTGCGGGATCGGCGTTCAGCTGCTCGACCAAGGCGAGGAGATCGGCCTCGGACGTGTCGGCGGGAAGCTTGTGTTCAAAGCTGTTCATGCCTGCGGCAAGGGTCTGCTTGCCCTTGTTGCGGACATAGACCTGGCTGGCCGGGTCTTCTCCCACCAGCACCACGGCAAGGCCTGCCTTGCGGCCTGCGGCCTGTTCGAAAGAGCCTGCCAGAACGCCAACGCGTTCCCGCAGGCCTTCGGCAAATGCCTTGCCGTCGATGATCCCCGCGCCCATCAGACTGCCGCAATCGCCAGGTTGCGCAGGACGATGCGGATTACTTCAAGCCCGATGATCAGCACCATCGGAGAGAAATCGATTGCCCCCGTGTTCGGCATGATCCGCCGGATCGGCGCCAGGATCGGTTCGAGCAGCGCATTCACCGCCTGCCAGATGGCGGAGACGAAGTTGTTGCTCGTGTTCACTACGTTGAAGGCGATCAGCAGGCTTAGCACGAACTGCACGATCACCAGCATGACGACGATGGAGATGAGATAGCCGATAATTTCGAACAGCGTGTAGAACAGCACCCGGCAGTCCTTTTCCGGAGGGATAGGTGCAGCGCTGATAGCCGAGCGGTGGGGATCGCGGCAAGCTGTGGTTTGCGTAGTTTACAGACCGTTGGGCCAAGGCCTCACTGCTTCGGCCCGACCGTGCTGCTCTCGATATGCCAGCGCACCTGGTCAGGCGTCGCGCCCTCCACGTTGTTCACCTGGCGCAGGGTGATGGTGCCGGTGCGCTCCTCATTTGCCCTTTGCAGGCGAAGTGCCACCGGGGCCGTGTAATACAGTGAGCCGCAGGCACCATCGTTCTGGCCGGTGCCCGGTTGAAGTATGATGCTGCCCTTCCCGCCGTATTCCGCCTGAAGTGTGGCGCCGGTAACTCCGCTATCGGCTCCCCAGGCGCGGGCAGCCGCTTGCCAGTCACCCGAGCCCAGCGCGGCGGCATAGTATTGCAGGACGCGGTTCGGGTCTGTGCGCTCTTCAAGTGCGCCCACATCCAGCGGAGGGGGAGAGGGGGCTGCCGGGATAGTGGCGGCAGGGTTCGGCTGGGCCTCGCGCTGGTCGCAGCCCGATGCGAGCGGCAACAAGGCAATGGCAAGGGCAAGGCTGCGATAAGTCATTGAACAAGGACGCATTGGCCGCTCCCTTGTTCCCACCTTCGTCAGCCCGCGCGGATCAGCGTGCCCGCGCCGCGTGACGTGAAGATTTCCAGCAGCATGGCATGCGGCACGCGGCCATCAAGCACGACCGCCGCTTCGCAGCCCGCCTCCACCGCATGGATGCAGGTTTCCAGCTTGGGGATCATGCCGCCGGAAATGGTGCCGTCCTGCTGAAGTCGCTCGATGTCGGCGGGCGTCAGGTCGGTGAGGAGGTTCTTCTCCTTGTCCAGTACGCCCGGAACGTCAGTCAGCATGAACAGCCGCGATGCGCCAAGGGCAGCGGCGATGGCGCCAGCCATGGTGTCGGCGTTGATGTTGTACGTTTCGCCATCCAGCCCGCGCGCGATGGGCGCGATCACCGGGATCATGCCGGCGGCCGAGATGGTGTCGATGATCGTCGTGTCGACGTGTCTCGGCTCTCCTACGAAGCCAAGGTCGATCACCTGCTCGATGTTGCTGCCCGGATCCTTGGTGGTTCGCTGCACCTTTTCCGCGGTGACGAGCCCGCCATCCTTGCCCGAAATGCCCATCGCCTTGCCGCCCGCCTTGGCGATCCAGCCGACCAGGTCCTTGTTGATGGAGCCGGACAGGACCATTTCGGCCACTTCGGCGGTTTCCCTGTCGGTAACGCGCAGCCCGTCAACGAAGCGCGATTCGACGCCCAGCTTCTTCAGCATGTTGCCGATCTGCGGACCGCCCCCGTGGACGACCACCGGGTTGATGCCCACGGCCTTGAGCAGAACCACATCCTCGGCAAAGTCGTGCGCGAGGTCGGGATCGCCCATGGCGTGACCGCCGTATTTCACGACAAATGTGCGGCCCGCATAGCGCTGCAGATAGGGCAGCGCCTCGGTGAGCGTTTCGGCCTTGGCGAGCAATGCGGGATCGTGCGTCTGGGACATGCGCGGGGCTTTAGCCCGAATGGCGGGGATTTGAAGCTTTTTTGAGTCCGGGCTCGGGACGGTGCTAGTCAATAAGGATCACCTTGCCATCTTCCGCCGTCTCGAAATTCTCCCGGTCGGGATGGCTGAGCATGTCGTCGCTCATGTGCGTGAGAACCAGTCGCTTG
>JBEVKC010000022.1:0-31689 GCA_040509895.1 Novosphingobium sp.
TCCTCCCAGGCCAGCGCAAACTTGCGGCCCAGTGTAAGCGCGGGCGTTAGCCATTCGGCGAGGCCAAGCAAGGTGCGCAGTTCGCGCACTTTCGACACGCATTGCAGCACGCGCTCTGCGGCAAAACCAAAGCTGGATTCGAACTTCTCCAGCGAGGGCACGTCCTTTACCGTGTCCTTCTGGGTGAAAAGCACCTTGTTCAGATCGGGCAGCCGTTCGAGCCGCTCAGCAGGCCCGCGCGAGAGCCAGTCGGCAATCACGACGCGGCCTTCCTGACCCTTCTTGCCGTTCCACTGGTTGTACGCGTCAAGGCAACAGCGCAGCGCCATCATGTCGAACGCGTCGTCATCGCACAGGCCGAGCACATGGCTCGCATCCGCATCGGCTGAAAGGCCAAGAAGCTGGTTCACCCGCGTCCGCAGTGGCGGTTGCCAGGCACCGGGGCCGAACCACACTTCGCGCGCCTCAGCGCAGCGGAGAAGCCAGCGCTGCACGTCGTCCGGGCCCAGCCGCAAGCTCAATGCCGCGAGCGCGTCCAGCAGTTCCTCGTCGCCCTGCGTCTCGGCATCGAGCAGCAACTGCGCCAGAACCTCACGCTGGAGCAGGTCACGGTCGCGGTCTTCCATGGCGCGAACGCCGGGCGTAAGGCCCGCCTCGTTCGGGAAGGCAGCGAGAAGCCACTGCGAAAAGGCGTGGATCGTGTCGATCCGCAAACCGCCGCCTGGGCAGTCGAGTACGCTGGCGAACAGAGTCCGGGCGCGAGCACGGTCGCCGGGACCGGACGGCGCGCCAATCGCCTCAAGATCCTTGAATAGTTCGCCATCGGGCAGGCGTACCCAGCGGGCGAGCACTTCGTTGATGCGCACCGCCATTTCGGCCGCACCGGCCTTGGTGAATGTCAGGCACAGCACCTGCGACGGATCGACACCCGGTTGAAGCAACAGGCGCAGCACGCGTGCAGAGAGCACCTGCGTCTTGCCGGTGCCAGCCGAGGCCGAAAGCCAGACGCTGTCCTCAGGATGGACAGCCTCCCTCTGGCTGCCCTGCAACGGATAGACCTTGCCGGGGCCGCTCACGCCTTGTCCTCCCGTCCCTGCCACTCGTCGAGCCGCATGAGTTGGTCGTAGTCGTTATAGCCGCCAAGGTCGGGGTTGAGCCTTGCGGTGAATGGCTCACTGCCCTTTATCCATTTATCGATGGCATCGACTAGGTGACGCTCTGTCTCCGCAAGAAACTCCTCACGCATCGGGCCGGATTTTTTCTTCGATCCGGGATCGCGCACCGGTTCCTCGACATAGCCAAATCCGTTGTCGCGCTTCTTGTCCTTGCCCAGCGACCAGTATTCAAAGCGTTCGGCCTCACCGCTCACGCCCTCGAATGCCCCCTCGCGTGCCATCAAGCCGATCAGGCCGAGTTGCAGCGCAAAACCTTCTTCAACCTGCTTCGCCTTGGGCGGACCGCCTGTCTTGTAATCCACCACCGCGATGGAGCCATCGGGCAGGCTGTCGATCCGATCCGCGCGGCCGTGGATTTTTACGCCATGCATCGTGACGGCGCCCTTGGCTTCGGTCGTGATGACCTTGCGGCCTTCCGCGGCTTGCCTGACGATCTCCTCGTCGATCCATTCCAGCGCCGCCTGCAGCCGTGGCCACCAGAGGCTGCGCATCAGTGGGTGGGCAGACATCTTGTCGAGTTCGGTCCGCGCGATTGCGGCCAGTTCCCCTGGCTGTTCGCCCGCCTTGTGCCACGCATCAAGAATTTCGTGCACCGCCGTGCCCTTCCACGCCGCCGTCGGCTCCGCATCGATGGGATCGAGCGAGCGCAGGCGCAGGATGGCCTGTGCATAGAACTGGTACGGATCGCCGCGCAGCCGGTCGAGCGCGGTTACTGAAATCGGCACGTCGCGCTGTTCCGGGCTGGGTTCCGGGCTGGGCTGCGGGTAGATTGGTGCACGCGGCGCATCGTCGATTAGCCTGGCAAGACGGACGGCCTCTGTCTCGCGATAGTCGCCGACCAACTCACCCAGCAGCGCCTGCACACGCAGCACGAAGCGGGAGGGGATGACGGGGCCAGCCTCATCGCGATGAGAAAAGCTCAGCACAACCTCAGGCGCGCCAAGGGCAGCAGCAAGGTCATGCGCTGCAAGGCCTATGCGAAAGTCAGCTCCGGGTACGCCCAAAGCGCGCAGCACGGCAGGGGCCAAGAGCGGATCGGGTGACGGGTTTGCAGGCCAGCTTCCCTCATGCAGCGCGCCGCAGATGATCAGGTCAGCACGGGCCATACGCGCTTCAAGCAGGCCATAGATCGAAACGCGCGGGTGGCCGCCCCACGGCGGGCGCACGGCCACGCGTTCCATCGCATCGCGCAGCGTAGCGGGAAGGTCGCGGACGGGCACTGCAATGCAGGTTTCACGTGCAGCCTCGCGGATTTCCTCGATGAAAGCGGAAAGGCTTCGCCCATCGGCCCCGCCCCAGATCGCTTCTCCGCACAAGGCCTCTGCGGCCGATGCCATGACATCAAGCGCATGGGCCAGCGGCAACTCCTCGGCGTCGGGCAACAGCGGCGTGAGAATTTCCTCCACACCGGCCCACCACTCAGCCAAGCGCGCGTTATCCGCTGCCTTGCGGATCGCGCCGATCCCGGCGTCCGGACGCGGGCCGCGCAATCGCAGGTCCAGCGCGCGAACCTGCTCAAGCCATTCGGCACGCCCCTCTCCGGCGCGAACGCGCGGATGGCCCAGCAGTGCCAGAAGCGGCACGGGCGCAGCGTGATCGGCCATGACTTCGGCAAGCAGCAGCAGTACGCGCCCGGCCGCAGTCTGCGGCAGGGGCTGACCGGCAGTGTCGTCCGCCTCAATGTGCCAGCGCCGCAGGTGGGCGACGACGCGGGAGGCAATGCCACGGTCTGGCGTGATCAGGGCGACGCGCCGTTCCGGCACCTCCAGCGCCTCGCGGATCAGGATGGCGATGGCCTGCGCTTCCTCGCCCGGATGCGCGCATTCCATCACGCGAACACCGGCAAGACGGCGCTGATCGGCGGGAAGATCGGCCCAGCGCGCAGAGGCCTTGGGCGGCAGGAACAGGCTTGAGATCGCGCGGCTGCGTGCAGGCGGCGCCGCGCCGATGCCCGAACGGTGCCACGGCTGCACCTCATCCCGCGCGATGCCCATGCGGTTCAACAGGAGCTTGAGGTGGTATTGCGGATGGGTAACTGCATCAGTGCGGCCGAAATGGGGACCGCCCGGCTCCTCGGGCATACCGGCGATGCCCAGTTCGTCCCAGACCTCTGCATCCAGCGACAGGTCAAGGTCGGGCAGGATCACTGCGCCGCGCGGAAGCTCCGAAACAACCCGCAGCAGCCTTGCCAATGCGGGCGACGCGCTGGTCACGCCCGCCGCTACGATAGGATACTTTGGCGGTGTAGCCTGCCATGCCCTCGCCGCGTGGTCGAACAACATGTTGCGCCGGGTCGGCCCATCTACCTCGCCGCGTTCTTCGAGTTCCGCCAGCCAGTGCGCCTGCACCTTCAGGAAATCGAGCGTCGCGGCGCGCCAGTGATCGGCCTGGTCGCCAACAATTCCGACGATTTCTTCCGAAAGCAGGTCGCCCGGCACGATGCCTTCGATCAACAGCCGGTCCATCGTCCGCCCGAGGGAGAATGCCTGCCGCAGCAATGCCGCGCCTTTTAAGGCCTTGTCGCCCTGCACTTCGCGAAGGAAATCGGTCAAGCGGAACCACCGCCGGGTCGGATCGGCAGCAGGCGGAATCTCAGCGCCGGCGCCCAGCGGATCAAGCAGCGTGCCCAGCGTCTCATCCAGATCGAGGTCACCCACCACCGCCATGCGCGGCAGGAGCATTCCCTTGCCTCCCTCATCGCCGAATGCCCGGACAAAGGCCTCTGTAACGGTTCGTGCTGCACGCTGGCTGGGAAGCAACAGCGTCAATCGGGCAAGGCCGAAATCCGGCTCTGCGTAACGTGGGGCAAGGCCCGCCACCAGCGCATCGGCAAAACCGCGGTGCGCGGCAATGGAATAGAGCTGCGGACCCTGCCGTTCAGCCACGGCCAAGCCAGGCTTCGGTCGCGGGGATCGCCTGCGGGGTGCCGACTTCGAACCAGTGGCCGGTATGGACTATGCCGTACAGGCGGCCTTCCTCGATCGCGCGGCTCCACAGGACGTTGGTGGAGAATGGCCCTTCCGGCGCATCCCGCAGCAGGCGGTGCGAGACAAGCTGGATGCCCGTGAAGATAAATGGCGCAATGCGACCCGGCCGGCGACGCGAAACGCGTCCCATCGGGTCCAGATGGAAATCCCCCTCACCCGCGTAATTATGCGCGTGCGGATGGCGCACCATAAGCAGCAGAGCATCCATGCGATCGGCATCCCAGCCGTCCGACAGCTCACGAAAGACGTTCCGCGGACCGTCCAGCCAGATGTTGTCACTGTTGAGGGCGAAGAACGGGTCGGGTAGCTGCGGCAGCGCGTTCACCATCCCACCGCCGGTTTCCAGGAGAAGTTCCCGTTCGTCCGAAAGCGCGATCTGCGGCGACTTGCGATTGGCGAGGTGCGCCTGCAGCGCGTCCGCGAGGTAGTGAACGTTGACCACCGCCTTGGCCACGCCAGCGTCGTTCAGCGCGTTTAGGCTGTAGTCGATCAGCGGCTTGCCCATCACGCGCACCAACGGCTTGGGCTGGGCTGCGGTCAGGGGCCGCATCCGCTTGCCGAGACCGGCCGACAGGACCATCGCCGTGTCGCTGGCGAGCGCGGGTTTACTCATAGGTCGAAGGTTCCTCCGCCAGCCTGGCGCATCTCATCAGGAATATTCGCTTCGAACCAGCGCGCCACCGGCGCCAGTGCAGGGTGCGTAAGGTCACGTTCCAGCAGGCCCCATACGCGGGGGATCAGGTCGAGGTAGCGCGGCTTGCCATCACGCTTCCACAAGCGGACGAAGATGCCGACGATCTTGGTGTTCCGCTGCGCGCCAAGGCGGGCATAATCTGCAAGGAAATTGTCGTCCTGCCCGGTCCGCTTGACGTAATGATCGAACATTTCCGCCTCTAGCTCTTGCGAGACGTCGCGACGGGCGTCCTGCAGCAGCGACACAAGGTCATAGGCCGGGTGGCCCACCAGCGCGTCCTGGAAATCGAGCAGGCCCTGCTTGTCCAGGCCGCCGAGCAACATGATATTTTCTGCGTGATAGTCACGGAGCACGGTCACGCCGGGACGCTGGCGCGGCAGCAGGGGGCAGAGCGCATCTTCCCATGCACGCGCAAACCCTTCGGTATCGACTGTCAGGCCCTGCGCCGGGCAGTACCATTCAACGAACAGCCGCGCCTCGCGCATATATTCACTCAGCGAATAGTCGAGGAACGGCCCCGGCGGCAGGCGGTGCAGCGCAGACAGCGCATCCACGGCGCCGCGATAGATCGTACGCTCATCATCCGGCCACTGGTCAAGGTAGTCGCGCATCCGCGATTCGCCGAAGTCTTCCAGCAGCACGAGGCCGCGCCCGGCATCCTCGGCAAGGATGATCGGCGCGCGCATGCCGTTGGAATCGAGCCACTTGGCGGCGCGAAGGAAGGGCGCGGGGTCTTCCTGCGGCGGCGGCGCGTCCATCAGCATCGCCGTCTTTTCACCGCGGCGAATGCGGAAATAGCGGCGGAACGAGGCGTCGCCGGCCAGCGGCTCTATCGCGGCGTCGGTCCAGCCGGCAGTTGCGAGGAAGGTGTCGATTCCATCGGGCAGGGTCAGGGACATGGCACTCGCCCTAGCCAATCCGCCCCCGGCTGCACAATGGCGATCCGACCATCATCCGCAACTTCCAGCGTGATTGAAAGACATGCCGCCTCATGGGCAAATCCCCCGACGTGTTCCGGCCATTCGGCAAGCATGGCCGCACCCTGGCGATAGTCATCGAGCCCTATCTCCTCGGCCTCTTCCGGCCGGGCGAGGCGGTAGAAATCAGCGTGCACCAGCGGCAGGCGCACGGCTGGTGGTTCGTAAAGCTCAATGATGGCGAAGCTGGGAGACGGCACTTCGCCCATATGGCCCAGCCCGCCAATGATAGTGCGTGCAAGGGTCGTTTTGCCCGCCCCCAGCCCGCCGGACAGGGCGACCACATCCCCCGCCCGCAGTTCGCGTGCAATCGCCGCGCCGAACAGCTTCATTGCGGCAAGGTCTGGAAGAGGAACCGGCTTCGTCACGGTAGCTCAATAATCGCGGCCGTGCCCTGCCCCGGCTCCGACACCAGTTCAAAGTTGCCGCCGTGCGCCTCGATAAGCTGGCGGGCGAGCGGCAGCCCCAGCCCTTGCCGGCGCTCCCCGTTCGCGGCTGCTTCGCCCACCCTCACGCCGCCCAGCGCACGGGCAAGCTGGGAAGAATCCATGCCCGGGCCGTTGTCTGAAATCACGATACGGACCGCACTTCCGGTCTTGGTCAACTGACGCGTGAGTTCGATCAGGATGCGGCCGCCCTTCGGCGTGGCGGCAATCGCATTGTCGAGCAAGTGTCCAATGGCACGCGCCAACCGGCGCGGATCGCCCTTCACGTGTCCTGTGGACTTGTTTCCCCGGAGGTCCAGATCCAGCCCCGCCTCGTTGATGCGCAGTACGCGCTCTTCGACAATTTTGGTGACGAAAGGCATCAGTTCGATCTGTTCCTCGGCGAGCGGCAGCAAACCAGCCTCGCTCTGCGACAGGTCGAGCACGGTTTCGATCTGCTCTCCCAGCCGCTCGACAGATTGGAGGATGGCCGTGACATATTCGCGACCCTGTTCGTTCAGTTCACCGCCAAGGCCTGTCTGGAGCAATTCGGTGAACCCGCCAATGGAGGTCAGCGGGGTGCGCAATTCATAGCTCATGTTGGCAAGGAAGCGGGTCTTGACCCCATCGGCTTCCACCAGTGCGGCGTTGCGTTCGCGAAGCGAATCCTCGGCATTCTGTGAGTCCGTGATGTCGAGCACGGTCAGCAGCCCGTTTCCATCCGGCAGCGGGACGCCCGCGAATTCCAATGTTCGACCGTCGGCCAGCATCACCCGCCCACTGGTCTGGCGGCGATCCAGCGTCGCGGCACGCACGGCATCGCCGACGTGCTTTGCCTGACCCGTCCGCTTCAGTCGGCGGTCAATACGTTCCAGCAGCGCCTCGATATGCGGATGGGTGTCGATGAACTCGCTATCGAGGCCCCAGTCGGCAGCAAAGCGGCGGTTCCACAGCTGCATCCGGCCATCTGGCGCGAACACGGCGAGCGATTCAAACAGGCTGTCGAAGGTCGCGGTCCGGGTGCGAAGCAACGTGTCGCGGGCCGACGAGAGGCGGAGTTGTTCGGTGCGATCCTCTGCGATCAGCAGCAAGCCGCCGTCGGGCATGGGCTGGGCGATGACCCGCAAGTGGGTGCCATCGGACAGCGCCCATGCCTCTTCATGCGCTTCGCTGGCAGAGAACCACTCGGTCTTTTCACGCCGCCATGCCGGGAAGTCACGGGCCTCTGGAACTCGCTTGGCGTCGTGCGCCATGTCGAGCAGACGTTCAAACAGCGGGTGTTCGCCCAGCGACGCCGGGTTGAGCGCGAAGATGCGCTGGAATGGCTGGTTCGCAAACGTCAGCTGGCGCTTGGCATCGAACTGCGCCACGCCTGCGGAGAGCTGATCAAGCATCGATCGCTGCGCTTCGCGGTAGGCGCGCAGGGTGCGGGAAAGCTCCTCCATCTCCTCGACGTCGACAGCGTAGCCCGCAACGCCTTCATCACCCAGCGGCAGGTCGCTGACCCGCAGCGTGCGGCGTTCTCCGGCGATCGTCGCGGCGACCATGCGCTCCATCGGTGCGTTGCGTTCCGCCGCGAGCGCCGCCACCTGCGCCGCAGTGACGCCGTCAATGCTTTCGACAAGCTCGGTGCCGTCCATCACAACGGTTTCGGCATTCTCGCCGCCAACCGCCGCTACATAGGCGGAGTTCACCAGCCGCAATTGGCCGTCTGGTCCGCGGAACCACATGGGCATGGGAGCAGCTTCGATCAGCGCGACCAATGCGGCAAAGTCATCACGGGCACGCGAAGCCTCCGCGCGCAGCTTCACCAGCTCGCTCTCGCTGTCGCTGAAGTCGAATACCCAGACGAGCGCCGCGCCACCGGGAGAAACCTGCGGATCAGCCAGGTGCCCACGCAGCGCAAGGCTGCGCCGTGAGCCGCGCGGCGTCACCACCATGCGGAAAGGGGCGGCAGTCTTTTGAGTGCGGCGCACTGCCTCAGAAAGCTCGGCAAGTTGTGCGGGTTCAAGGCCGTTCGCGCCCTTCCCCTCGATCCCGCCGCCATCAAGTTCGCTGAGATATTGTGGGACGTTGTCGAGTCCCAGCCAACCGGCAAGGCGCTGCGGTGCCTCGATCCGGCCATCGGCGCGAACCAGCAGGGGCAGCGCAGGGGATTCATCGACCATCCGGGCCAGCCGCCGCGCGTTACGGCGTCCGGCCTCCAGACGTTTTTCCTTGATCCGTGCGGACAGGATCGCCCAGCCAGCGGCCAGTGTCCATGCGGCGACCAGCAGGCCGATCAGGACAAGGGCGGTCTGATTAAGGATCATGTAATCCCAGCTATGCGGCGACAGCCGGGATTACAATCGCCTTCTAAGGTGATGGGGTGAGTTGCCCCCATCCCAGTATTAATAGCGGTAGTGATCCGGCTTGAACGGACCGGATGCCGGCACGCCAATGTAGTCAGCCTGCTTCTGGCTCAACTTGGTGAGCTTCACGCCCAGCTTTTCAAGGTGCAGCGCCGCGACCTTTTCGTCGAGGTGCTTGGGCAGGACATAGACCTCGTTCTTGTAGTTCTCGCTCTTCGAGAAGAGTTCGATCTGCGCCAGCACCTGGTTGGTGAAGCTGGAGGACATGACGAAGCTGGGGTGACCGGTCGCGCAGCCCAGGTTCACCAGGCGGCCCTTGGCGAGCATGATGATCTGCTTGCCGTCCGGGAATTCGATCAGGTCGGTGCCCGGCTTTACTTCAGTCCACTTGTAGTTGGACAGGGCGGCAACCTGAATCTCGCTGTCGAAGTGGCCGATGTTGCAGACGATGCTCATCGGCTTC
Organism: Novosphingobium sp.; assembly: GCA_040509895.1. GTDB lineage: Bacteria > Pseudomonadota > Alphaproteobacteria > Sphingomonadales > Sphingomonadaceae > Novosphingobium. Next base: position 9,073 of record JBEVKC010000022.1, read on the forward strand.
ATCGCCTTCATGTGCTCGGCGGTGATGACGTCTTCGTTGCCGGTGGCGGTCACGAAGATATCGCAGCGCTGTACGGCTTCTTCCATGGTGACGACCTCATAGCCTTCCATCGCCGCCTGCAGAGCGCAGATCGGATCGATTTCGGTGACCATGACGCGCGCGCCGCCGTTACGGAGCGAAGCGGCCGAACCCTTGCCGACGTCGCCGAAACCGGCAACGCAGGCGACCTTGCCGGCCAGCATCACGTCGGTGGCGCGGCGGATCGCGTCGACCAGCGATTCCTTGCAGCCAGAAAGGTTGTCGAACTTCGACTTCGTGACCGAGTCATTGACGTTGATCGCGGGGAAGGGAAGCTTGCCATCCTTGGCAATCTGATAAAGGCGATGGACGCCGGTGGTCGTCTCTTCCGACACGCCCTTTATATGCGCGACAGACATGGTGAGATAGCCCGGCTTCGCCTTGAGGAAGGCGTTCAGCGCGCGCACGAACTCGATTTCCTCTGCGTTGCTGGGTTCAAACAGCTTGTCGCCTGCTTCGACGCGGGCACCCCAAAGCGCGAACATGGTGGCGTCACCACCATCGTCGAGGATCATGTTGGCGGTCGTGCCATCACCCCAGTCGAAGATACGGCCCACATAATCCCAGTAATCGGCGAGGCTCTCACCCTTGATCGCAAAGACCGGAATGCCGGCAGCGGCGATTGCGGCAGCGGCGTGGTCTTGCGTCGAAAAGATGTTGCAGGTTGCCCAGCGAACTTCGGCGCCCAGCGCCACCAGCGTTTCGATCAGCACGGCTGTCTGGATCGTCATGTGCAGCGATCCGGTAATGCGCGCGCCCTTCAGCGGCTGCGAGGCGCCGAATTCCTGACGCAGCGCCATCAGGCCGGGCATCTCGGTTTCGGCAATGGCGATTTCGGCACGGCCGAAGTCGGCAAGGCCAATGTCGGCGATCACATAATCGTTCTGGGCATCTATGACGGTAGCCACGACAGACAACTCCTGGGTCGGGGCGCCGCCAGCGCCTCCAAGAGGCAAAAAAGCGACGCAATTACTCGCGCCGCCCTTAGCCTCACGGAAGGCCGGAGGCAAACATAAAGATTTCTTTATATGCTATCCCGTCACGGAATTGCGGCAACCAGCGTGGAAGGCGGCGAATTGCCGAGAAGCTTGTCCGCAGCTGCCACCAACTGCGTCTCGCCCATCGCTGAGACCAGTTCGCGGGTCGCCTTGCCCAGTTGGGCGCAGTTCATCCACGGATGGCCCAGTCCATAGCGGTTGGCCATGTCGGTGCTAATGCGATCAAGCTCCCGGTTGGCACCCTGCTCTCCCCTCGCCGCGAACTGACGCCGAAGCTCGGCGTTGGCTTTCTGCAACGGCGCATATTGGCGCTGGGTGAAGTTCCGGTAGTCTGCCTGGAAGTTGTCCGGGGTGGTCCGGCAGCGAAGGCTGGTGACCATCAGCATCATGTCGAGGCGGCGCACTTTTTCGGCGCTGGACGATGATTGCGCCATCGCGGGCACCGCCACGACCGATAGCGTCATCAGGCCCGCCAAGAGGTACTTCAGCACCCTCATTCCATTCCCCATGCGACCCAATTGCGGCGGCAATAGGTGCCGCTCAACCTGTTGGGAAATGGTTAACACTGAACAGCAATGGGAAATCAACCACGTCCCGACGCACGAGCCGTTGCCGCGTCACATTGTGCGCCTATATGTGCCTCGTTTGCGATTCACTGCAGAAAAGGATGCCACTATGACCATCGCGGTTGGCGATAAACTCCCCGACGTGAAACTGACCAAGGCGACCGAAAGCGGCCCCGAGGCCGTCCAGTCGTCGGACTATTTCAAGGGCAAGCGCGTCGCACTGTTCTCGGTCCCCGGTGCCTTCACCCCCACCTGCTCCGCCAAGCACCTGCCGGGCTTCGTCGAGAAAGCCTCTGACCTCAAGGCAAAGGGCATCGACGAGATCGCCTGCACCGCTGTCAACGACGCTTTCGTCATGGGCGCATGGAACAAGGCTGGTGGTTCCGATGACATCACCATGCTGGCTGACGGAAACGGCGACTTCGCCAAGGCCGTGGGCCTGACCATGGACGGCAGCGGCTTCGGCATGGGCCAGCGCGGCAGCCGCTGGTCGGCCATCGTGAACGACGGCGTTGTCGAACAGCTGAACGTCGAAGGTCCGGGTGAGTTCAAGGTGAGCTCTGCCGACCACATGCTCGGCCAGCTCTGAACCGTTTCGGATTCTGACCAAATGCAGCGGGGACGGTCTTGGCCGTCCCCGTTTGTGTGTCGGGCGCAGCCAACTCGTCCGCGTCACTATTTCACTTGTTGCGCCTGCCCGTACGGACCGCTGACCTTACCTTTGATCCAATCCCCTACCAGCCGGTAATATCCCTCTGTCACACGCGTAGCCGTGCGAGACCCATCCGGTGCGGTCGTGAATTCCAGCATCCCGTGATCGGTGTTGGGAAAGACATACAGGTCAACGTCCTTCCCTTCCTTGATAAGCCGGGTCAGTGCTGACTTGGTCTCACCGATCGGTGCCTCGCGGTCTTCACCCGCCAACACCCACAGGAGGGGCGCCTTCAGGTCTCGCAGAGGGTGCATGGCATCGTAGTTCCAGATCAGTTCCACATTGTCGAAGCGGGCCCGGCCGATACGGCGCAGCTCGCGCTCCGGCATCCGGAGGAAGGCGCCGCTCCACTCTCCCTCGATTTTCGCGGCCCAGCGCTTATCCGCCATCTCGCGCTTTACGGTGGCGAGTTCGTCATACCCTTCCTTGAACCCGGAAAGGATGATCCCGGTACTGGCCTTCGACAGCCGGTCGGTAAGCGCCACCTCGTTGTCGCCGAGGCCAAGCGCTCGCACTTCCAGTTCCATCTGCGCACGGTCCTCCTCGATGGGAGAAGCAACGAGGCCATAGGCGATACCCACGAAATCGGCGGACGACCTGTTCGCCGCGAGCGGGGCGATCCAGCCTCCCTGACTGCCGCCGAAGAAGCCAGCGCGATCAAAGCGCCCAGCCGCCAGCTTGCGCCCCGCCGTCAACGCAGCAGCCGCATCATCGGCCAGCAGTTCGAAATTCTGCGTGTAGTAGCCTCCGGACCCGCCAGTACCTCGCTTGTCATAGACAAATACCGACAGCCCCTGCGCCGCCAACACAAAGGGAAGCTGGCTCCCAATAGCAGCGGTTTGTTCTGATCCATGCACCAGCACCACCAGCGGGCGGTGGGGATCGGGCGGACCCGGCGGCTCGATAAGCTGGCCGGCCATGGTGGTCTCGACGCTTTCAAAGGTCGTCGGTGTCACGGTAAACGCAACTCTTGGCCAACTGATTTCACCGCCCGCAGCGTGGACGACTGCAGCATTTTCAGCGCAGGCAACCGGACTTCCGGCATCGTCGACGCCGCCGCGCCGCCCATCGCGAAAGACATAGCGTTGCCCCGGCTGCGATGGGTTGCGGCTGTTGGTCACGACGACAAAATCGCCGTCTGGCGCCCGGTATGCTCCGGGTTCGCAAGCGGCATGTGCGGCGGCCGGTGCGAGAGCCAAAGCGAGCGCGGCGATCACTGCCAAGGTTCTGGAACGATGCGATTTCATAGCCATGCATTGAAGCTACACCAAGGCAGTCGAGCTGCAATGGCATTGCGTGGCTGGATCTACACGATGGAGGTCAATTCGCCGGGCCTGCGCAGCATCTTGTCCACCTCGCTGGCATGCATCTCTTCGGCATAAATCATCTGGCGCGAAAATTCCTCAAGCGTCACCGACTTGCCTTCGACGATGCTCAGCAATTGGCGGTATAGCGCCAGCGCGCCAGCTTCTGCCTCCTTTGACTCGCGCAGTATCGAAGCAATATCGGTCTTGTGACTGTCGAGCAGCGGCGCGATTTCCAACGACGGATAGGCGCCCAACATGGTGATCAGTTCACCCGCCTGCTGTGCGTGCAACAGGGATTCATTCGCCTGCTCGCGCAGCCATGAAACGATGGGAATCCGCCCAAAGCCGAACACCAGGAATGAATAGTGGGTGTAGCGGACAACCCCCGCCAGTTCCCGTTCCAATATCTGGTTGAGGACCGCAACGGCCGCGAGGGTGTTTTCGTCGTCCATGCCGTTTCTCCCCCATGCTGGCGCATCGGTCGGGCCGGGCTAAGGCATCCTCTCCGCGCCCGGCCCTAGCCGAGCCCTCGCTGGGGACTCGGCTGGGGCAAACATAACATATACGGGGATTTACCGCACGAATTGCTGCGGCATATCGAACTTGTCAGTAACCCATCAGGCCAAGCACTTCCTTGCGGCTCGACTGATCTTCAAGGAACGTGCCCATCAGGCGGCTGGTGATCATGCTGACGCCCGGCGTACGCACGCCGCGGCCCGTCATGCAGCCGTGCTGAGCTTCGATCACTACAGCAACGCCCTGTGGCTTCAGGTGGTCCCAGATGCACTGCGCGACCTCGGCCGTCAGGCGTTCCTGGATCTGCAAGCGGCTGGCATATCCGTGGAGAACACGCGCCAGTTTTGAGATGCCGACAACGTGGTCGCGCGGGAGGTAGGCAATGGACGCCTTGCCGATGATCGGCGCCATGTGATGCTCGCAATGCGACTGGAAGGGGATGTCCTTCAACAGCACCACTTCGTCATAGCCGCCAACTTCGTGGAACACGCGGGCGAGATGGGATGCCGGGTCTTCGTCGTAACCGCGGCAATATTCCTTCCACGCGCGGGCGACGCGCGCGGGCGTGTCGTAAAGCCCTTCGCGGTCTGGCTCGTCGCCGGCCCAGCGGATCAGAGTGCGGATCGCATCCTGCACATCGTCCGGCACTGGCAGCTTCGCCAGCGGTCCATCATCCCGGTCAACGTGGTCATCGGTCATCAAACGGTCTCCATGACGTCCCCGCTAGCGCGCTCAGGCTTGCGCAACAAGCCACCGCGCCGGAAGAGCCCACGCCGCCTGCCGATCGGTTCGAACATCTCTTCGGGACGTTCGGGATCGAGCAGGGAGCTATCGGCAAGCGCCTTCTCAGTTTCGGTAAGCGGACGCAAGACGAATGGTTCCAATCGCTTGAGGCCCTCACGGCCATCGGCAATTGAATCGATCATGGCCGCCATTGACCCGTGGAGATCGAGAAGCCCCGGAATCTGGGCCACGTCGATCCCGCAATGCTCGGCCAGAAGGTTATGGCGCAGGCGGGTTATCGCTGGAACGATATGCCCATTCCCGGGCCGCGTCGCGTCGATGAACACATCCGCTTCGGTGTCCAGCCCCATGGAGCGGTTGTTGAGATTGGCCGATCCCACGCGAATGATCTCGTCATCGACGATCATCAGCTTGGCATGGACATATATCTGCACCCCGCCCGAGGTCAGGGGGGCAAAAACGCGAAAGCGGCGCTTGGGGTCAACTTCACCAATGGACCGCAGCAGGCGTACCCGCGCAGCATCCATGGCGGTCTGCGCCAGCCAACCGTCCGCAGTCAGCGGATTGATAAGGATGATCTCGGGCGGATCGGGTTCTGCGACACGCTCGGCTATCGCCTCCGCAACGCGGGCGGAGGCGAAATACTGGCTTTCGATATAAATGAACCGCTGGGCACGTGCGATCTGTTCAAGAAACAGCGCCTCGATCTCACGCACTTCAGGCGCACCGCGATAGGCCGCGCGCGTTCGGGAGATGCCAATCTCCACATCGGTGAATTCAGCGACAAGGTTACGCGGCCACGGAGAGGTTTTCTGCGGGTTGCATGGCTCCAGTGGAATACCGCCCGCAGTCTTCCAGCGCTGGCGGCCAAGGTTGCCGAGGGAACAGGCCGCCTGCCCTTCAAGCATCATAGTGACATCGTGCCATGGGCCATAAGGCCGCCCGTTGACCCGCCTGCGACGCGGATCCTCATTCAGGTGCTCCGGCGTGTCCCACCGGTCGGAAGTCATGTCGATCCCCCCGCAGGCGGCGACGCGATCATCTATCGTCACGATCTTCTGGTGATGGCTGCAGCCAAGGGGATGGGCGGAATCGAACTTGAAATCGATTCCGGACTGGAACCACCAGCGCACCATGTCGACGACCATGGTGCCGCTGAAGATGTATTTCAGCGCGCCGAAATTCCACTTCAGGACCCTGATCTGAAGCGCGGGCCTGCGGCGCACCAGCCAGACCATGAACGCGCCGAGCCGGGCGGGAAAACGGGCCTTTCGGGGCAGGTTCCACCATCGGCGCCCCCCTGCCAGGCGAATGCGCGAATCGAAGTCCCATCCGATCAGGAGGATCTGCTGCCGCGCCCTGAGCATGGCCTCCCGCATCAGCTCGAAATAGTCGGCGGCGTCGATCACGACATGGGCGCGATCAGCTTTTGCATAACGCCAGACCGAAGCACTCACGCCTCGATCCTCGTCCTCCTGATCCGCCATGCCATGCATGCTAGCGAGCATTCCGACAGACGTCACCCATCATGGGCACGCACGGCAGTGAAGTCATTCAGGTTGCCTCTCCAGTCTGTTGGCTTGTCTTCATGCGATGTTGCACCTGCATCCACGCGCGCTCAAGGGGGTCTCTCGCGCCTGGGCGCTTGCCATCGCTACGGCGCACGGGAATGCTGCGAAGAAACAGACCCGGGAGACAGGCAGATGACGACACCCACCAGCAAGATCCTTGAGGAGTTGGCCGACCGCGAGGCGATCCGTGAATGCCTCTACCGCTATTCACGGGGTGTCGACCGGCTGGACGCCGACATGGTGCGCTCTGCCTATTGGCCCGATTGCGTCGACAATCACATGGGCTTCACCGGCAATGCCGAGGAATTCATCGCGTGGTCGTTCCCGATCATGGGTACAATGGACCAGACCATGCACATGATCGGTAACGTGCTGATGACCATTCGCGGCCCGATCGCGGACGTCGAATCCTATTTCTACGGAATTCACCGGATCAACCTGCCTGACGGCGGCAAGTCCGACGTGATCGGTGCGGGACGCTATCTCGACAAGCTGGAAAAGCGCGGCGAGGAATGGCGGATCAAGGAACGCATGGTCGTTACTGACTGGTTCCGTCAGTATCCGGATTCCGCCGATTGGTCGCAGGGGATGCTAGGCATCATGGTCGATCCCGGCGGACGCTATCCTTCCGATGACAGTTACAAGCTGGTCAGCATCGAATAGACCTGCACTTGCAGATCTTCGTCCCTAATTGCGACACGCCCTGGCGCCTGACGCAATATAGGGCGCTTGCCCGGCGATGATGCGCAATGCAGAACCTTCCGCACATCTTGGGACGGGAGGGCGAAGTGCAGAGGGACAGGCTTCCCGACAACGGGCGCCCAATGGCGGTGCAATGACAATTGCGTGCATCAACGACTTTCGCGAGGCAGCGCGGCGCCGGTTGCCCGAATTTCTGTTCGATTACGTGGATGGTGGATCTTTCGCCGAAGTCACCCTGTCGCGCAATGTTTCCGATCTTGAGGCAGTCGCGCTTCGCCAGCGCGTGCTTCGCGACGTAGCGCAACTGGACCTTTCGACCGAGCTTTTCGGCCACAAGATGGCGATGCCAGTCGCGCTCGCTCCAGTGGGATTTGCCGGATTGCTGGCGCGGCGCGGAGAATGCCAGGCAGTGCGCGCGGCAGAGGCGGCGGGCGTCCCCTTCACCTTGTCCACAGTGTCGGCATGCACGCTGGAAGAGGTCGCACGGGCCGCCAGCAAGCCGTTCTGGTTCCAGCTCTACATGGTGAAAGACCGCGGCTTTATGCGCGACATGATGGCGCAAGCGGTGGAGGCTGGGTGTTCGGCCCTGCTGTTCACGGTCGACTTGCCCGTGGCGGGTATCCGCTACCGCGACATCCGTTCCGCGCAGGTCCGCGCTTCAGGCAGTACGACCGCCCTGACACGGGGCTGGCAGTCGCTGACCCACCCCCGATGGTTGTGGGACGTGGGCGTGCATGGTCGCCCCCTGACTCTCGGCAATGTCGCCTGTCAAATGGGCGGACGGGGCGCAATGAATGATGTGTTCGGCTGGATCTCCGACAATTTCGATCCCGGAATTTCATGGCGCGACCTCGACTTCATTCGCTCTGAATGGCGCGGTCCGCTCGTGCTGAAAGGCATCCTCGATGTTGAGGATGCAAGAGAAGCAGCGAAGCAGGGCGTTGAGGGCATCATTGTTTCCAACCACGGTGGCCGTCAGCTTGACGGTGCGCTTTCCACCGCCCGAGCTCTTCCACCAATTGCCGATGCAGTCGGGGATGCACTTACAATCCTTGCCGACGGCGGAGTGCGCTCTGGCATCGATGTGCTCAGGCTGATGGCGCTGGGAGCCAAGGGCGTATTGCTGGGACGCGCTTACGCCTGGGCGCTCGGTGCAGCGGGAGAGGCTGGAGTTGCGAAAATGCTTTCGATCATGGAGGCGGAAATGCGCATCGCGATGGCACTGACCGGGACTGCTTCCGTGCGCGAAATCGACCGCACCCTGCTCGCTGATGCATAGGCTCGCGTGATAGTATAAAGCGCCCTCGTGCGATTAGAGCGTAGAGACTGGATATTCCTTGGTTTGCCGGCGGTACTTTCCGTGCTGGCGCTTGTCTTGTTCATATCGGGGCTGACTTCGGGCCGCCACACCTCCCCGGCCATCAAGACCGCGGCGACAAGGCCTGTTTCCGGTCAGCCGCCCAAGCCCGAACCACTGGTGTTCGCGCCGCTCCCCGCCGACGAAGCACGCCTTATCAACGCCGCAGTGCCTTTTGCCGTCAATCCTGGCCCTGTCGCCAGAGCTTTCAGGTTCGCTGGCGACACGGAAAGCCGCGAACGGGCCATCGACTGTCTCGCGACCGCTATGTGGTACGAAGCGGGAGAAAGCGACAGCGGGCAACGCGCGGTCGGGCAGGTCATCCTGAACCGGGTTCGCCACCCTGCCTTTCCCGGCACGATCTGCGGGGTTGTGTTCCAGGGGGCCGAACGCCAGACGGGCTGCCAGTTCACATTCACCTGCGACGGCGCGATGCAGCGCATTCCGCCTCAAGCCGCGTTTGATCGTGCCCGATCCCGCGCCCGCGCCATGCTGGACGGCGCAGTATCAAAGGACGTTGGCCTCGCCACGCATTACCACACCAATTGGGTCCACCCGATCTGGAGCGCGGAGTTGGACAAGATCGCGCGGGTCGACACGCACCTGTTCTTTCGCTGGCAAGGCGGCTGGGGCGGTCCTGCGGCGCAGCGCAGGCGCTATCAGGGCGCAGAGCCTCTCACCGCGCAACTGGCCGTACTTTCGCCTTTCCATAGAACACAGGGCCAATCCGAAACAGACCTGAGCCTGCCCGCCGGGCACGCCCGATCGCTCGCCAGTCCGCCAGTCGATCTTGGTGGCGGGACGTTCCAGGTTTCCATGTCCATCAGTCGCAGTGGCAACGTCCAGGCCATGGCAGCACTGGACCTGTGCGGCGACCGGGACTTCTGCAAGGTGACGGGCTTGCTGGACAGCGACGATGGCGGGAAGCGGCCGGTCGCGTTCCTCTATGTACGTGACAGGCAGGCCGCACTCGAAAAGGCGCTGTGGGACTGTTCCAGCTTCAAGCGGCCGACCAGCGCCCAGTGCTTCTCCCATGCTAACCGCCAATGGATCGGCTATTCCGCCCAAAAGCGCAAAAACGCACAGCGCAGCGAAGAGCCGCGTGAACCGGCACAGATCAGTTCACCATCGAATGGCAAAAGCCTCAGGCTGTAGCGGCGCGGTCAGCTTTGCCAGCCACCTCCCAGCGCGCGAAACAGGGCGATCTGCGTCGCAGCCAGTTGAGCGTCGGCTTGTGCAAGATCAGCCTCCGCTCCTGCGAGAGTCCGTTCGGCGTCGAGCACGATTAGGAAGTCCACGCGACCTTCGCGCAGTTGCGCCCGGCTGATGCCCGCCGCGACGCGCGCTTCTTGCGCGGCACTGGCAAGCCGGCGCTGCCGCTCGATTGCATGGGAATAGGCGGACAGGGCCGTTTCGGTCTCCTGCAAAGCTTGCAGCACAGTGCCATCGAAGCTGGCGAGCGCGGCCTTGGTCGACGCTTCCGCCTGCGCCACCCGGGCGCGGCCGCCCTCCATGTTGGGGAAAGTCCAGCTTATCAACGGGCCGACCAGCCAGCGCAGCGGTCCGGCGCCGAATGCGTCTGCGATGGTATTGCTGGTGGAGCCCACCGATCCACCGAGCGAGATTGTGGGATAAAGCTCTGCCGTGGCGACACCGACACGCGCTGTTTCGGCCGCAAGCTTGCGTTCTGCCTCACGCACGTCAGGACGGCGGGCCAGAAGCGCGCGGCCATCACCCACCGGAATAGGCCGGTCCAGCTTGAGCGTTGCCACGCGCTGCCCGACGGCGGGAGGCAACTCGGCGGGCGCCCTGCCCGTCAGGAAGGCCAGCCGGAAAAGCGCGGCATCCCGTTCGGCACGAAGTAGCGGAATGCTCGCCTCTTGCTGGTGCTGCAGAGTGAGGGCGCGCGAAAAGTCGAGGCGAGTGGTGCGCCCGACTTCGAAACGCTTGCCGGTCAGGTTGGCAGTCTGTTGCAGCAGGCCGAGCGTCCGTTCGGCGACGGCGATGCGCTCCGCGGCAGATGAAGCGTCGGCATAGGCCCGCGTCGTTTCAGCCACGACCGCCACCCGCACGGCATCTGCCGCGGCCTGGGCGGCATCGGCATCGGCACGTGAAGCCTCAATCGTGCGGCGGACACGTCCGAACAGGTCGATCTCCCAGGCCATCGACAGGCCGCCATCGACAACCCAATCCTCGCGCCCCGTTCCCGCGGGACGCTGGCTGGCCGGCGCGCGGCCATATGTCGCATCTGCGTCGATTGAGGTCTGGGGCAAAGCCTCGGACCGGCTTTCCCGCAGCATTGCCCGCGCCTTCTCGACGTTAGCGAGTGCCACGCGCAGGTCCGTGTTGGCGCGCAGGGCATCGACCACCAGCCCGTCCAGCACCGGGTCTTGGTAAAGCCGCCACCAGTCGCCCTGCACCGGTTCTGCGACAACGGCGGAAGAGCTGGCACCGATGAAGCCCTGCTCGGCGACGGGCGCCGCTTTGGGGCGGGCATAGTCAGGTCCGACAGCGCAGGCAGCCAGAGACAAGCTACCGGCCGTGAGGAGAAGGATGGAACGAAGTCTGTGCATGGAGGTCACTCCGCAGGCTCAAGTTGGGCGGTAGCGTCATTCCCGCGGCGGCCCCGCCACTGCTTCATTCGCTCTGACAGATCGCGGGTAGCGACATAGAAAGTTGGCGTGAAGACAAGGCCGAAGAAGGTAACGCCGACCATGCCGAAGAACACGGCGGTCCCCAGCGCCTGACGCAGTTCTGCGCCCGGCCCGCTGGCAATGACCAGCGGCACCACGCCCAGAATGAAGGCGAACGAAGTCATCAGGATAGGCCTGAGCCTATCTTGTGCCGCACGAACCACCGCGTCGACTGGGCCAAGCCCCTCCTCTTCTGCCTGCTTGGCGAATTCGACGATCAGAATCGCGTTCTTCGCGGCAAGGCCGATCAGCACGACAAGGCCGATCTGGGTGAGGATATTGTTATCCATCCCCCGCAGGTTCACGCCCGCCATTGCTGCCAGAAGCGTCATCGGCACGATCAGGATGATCGACAGCGGCAGCATGAGGCTCTCGAACTGCGCCGCCAGCACAAGGAAGACGAACAGCGTCGCCGCCGCAAAGACGAGGATCGCGGCATTGCCTGCCATCTTCTGCTGGAAGGCGACCTCGGTCCATTCGGTCGTCACGCCTGCGGGCAAGCCCGTCGTCAGGCTCTCCATCGCTGCCAGCGCCTGACCCGAGGAATGGCCTGGGGACGAGCTGCCTTCGATGTCGATCGAGGGGTAAAGGTTATAGCGTTCGGCGCGATACGGGCCGGTTCTGTCCTGCAGCGTTGCGACCGCGCCAATCGGCACCATCGCGCCGGAATTGGAGCGGGTCTTGAGCTGGGCGATGTCTCCCACGTCATCCCGGAACGGCAGGTCAGCCTGCGCGATCACGCGGTAGGTGCGGCCCAGCAGGTTGAAATCGTTGACGTAGGACGAGCCGAGATAGACCTGCAGCGTCTCGAACACGCGCGCAGGGGCCACGCCGATCATATCTGCCTTGGCGCGGTCTATGTCCGCGAAGATGCGCGGAGCGGAAACCTCGAACTTGGTGTGGACACCGGCAAGCGCCGGATCCTTGTTCGCTTCTCCGATCACGCCCCAGACGATCTTGTTGAGTTCATCGTAGCCGCGACCAGAACGATCCTGCACGATCAGCTTGAAGCCACCGCCTGTGCCGATGCCGCGGATCAGCGGCGGCGGGATCACGAAGACGCGGCCCTCATCGACAGAGCCGGCGATTTTCTGGGCCTCCGCCATGATGGATGCTTCGGTATAACCGTGCTTCGCGCGCTCCTCGAAGCTGTCAAAGATGAGGAAGGTCGCCGCCGCGTTGGATGCCAGCGTGCCGCTGGGTGCGTGATAGCCGGCCAGCATGACCGCGCCCTTCACGCCGGGTATCTTCATCATCCGTCCGGCAGTCTCCCGCAGCACCTTGTCGGTCTGCGCCAGCGAAGTTCCCGGCGGCGTGAACGTTGCCGACAGGATGTAGCCCTGATCCTGTGCGGGAACGAAGCCCGCAGGGGTCGCGCTGAATACCAGGGCCGTCAGGCCCAGCAGTGCGGCATATGCAAGTAGAACCTTCCCTCGCACCGCGAGCAGCCGCCGTGTGGTATGGGCATACCAGTTGCTGAGCTTATCGAAAGCCGCATTGAACTTCCGCCCACCATGATAGGCCATGCGCGCCCAGCGGCCGTCAGGCTCATCCTCGGCCTTGGGCCGCAGCAGCATTGCCGCCAGCGCAGGCGAGAGCGTGAGCGAAAGGATCAGCGAGATGATCGTCGCGCTGGAGATCGTTACGGCGAACTGGCGATAGAACTCGCCGGTCAGACCGGTGAGGAACATCGTCGGTACGAACACCGCGCAGAGCACGAGGACGATGGCGACAAGCGCGGTCGAAACCTCGTCCATCGAGCGGTGCGATGCCTCACGCGGGGAGAGCCCGTGTTCAAGGTTGCGCTCGACATTCTCGACCACGACAATCGCGTCGTCGACGACGATGCCGATGGCCAGAACCAATCCGAACAGGGACAGGTTGTTGAGCGAATAGCCCATGCCCGCCAGCACCGCGAAAGTGCCGATCAGCGATACGGGGATGGCGATAATCGGGATCACCGCCGCGCGCCAGCTCTGCAGGAACACCAGGATGACGATCACCACCAGCACCACCGCCTCGAAGAGCGTGTGCTGGACGGCGTTGACCGACTCCCGGATGAACTGCGTCGGGTTGTAGAAAACGTCGGACTTCAGCCCTGCGGGGAACTGCTTCGACATGGCCGCAAGCTCTGCCTGCACCGCATCCGCCGCGCCCAGCGCATTGCTGCCGGGACGCTGGAAGATGCCGATGCCGACCGACGGTTTGCCGGAGAAATAGAGGTTGATGCCGTAATCGGCGGCGCCCAGCTCTACCCGCGCGACGTCTGACAGGCGGGTCAGGCGTCCTTCGGCATCGGTCTTGATGATGGTGTTGGCGAATTGCTCGGGTGTCGTGAAGCGGCCTTGCGCTTCAAGGTTCAGCTCATAGGCCGAACCGCTGGCTTCGGGTGGCTTGCCGATTGAACCGGCCGCGACCTGCACGTTCTGCGCCCGCAGCGCCTCGACGATTTCTCCTGCGGTCAAGTTGCGCGCGGCGGCGCGGCCGGGATCGATCCAGACGCGCATGGCATAGTCACGCGCGCCAAAGATGCGGACTTCGCCGACCCCGTCGATGCGCGAAAGCCGGTCCTTCATCTGCGTCAACGCGTAGTTGGAGATATAGCCGGTATCGAGCGAGCTGTCGGGCGAAGTGAGGTTCGCGATCATCAGGAAGTCAGGCGTGGTCTTCTGCGTGACGACACCCTGACGGCGGACTTCCTCTGGCAGACGCGGCTCCGCCAGTGCGACGCGGTTCTGCACCAGCACCTGCGCCTCATCCAGATCGGTGCCGAGCTTGAAGGTGACGGTGATCGTGATCCTGCCGTCGCCAGTGGACTGGCTCGACATATAGAGCATGTTGTCGACGCCGTTGATTTCCTGCTCCAGCGGCGCGGCGACAGTGTCGGCGATGGTCTGCGACGAGGCGCCCGGATAGGTCGCGCTGACCGTCACCGTGGGCGGCACAACGTCCGGGTACTGCGCGATCGGCAGGCCCAGCGCGGCAATGGCCCCGACTATGGTGATGATCACCGCGATCACGCCCGCGAAAATCGGGCGCTCGATGAAGACATGGCTCAGGCGCATGACAGTGATGTCCTTGGTTGCGCCCTGCATGGCGGGCGCGGATCGGGCCGGATTAGGGCCCGGTTAAATCTCAGTTGCCGACGATGGTGGCCTGCGAGGCAGCAGGCGCTGTTGGCGCTTGCGAAGCTGCAACGGTTGGCTTGATCTCACCAGCGACAGGCTTCACCTTCTGGCCCGGCTGCGCGAACTGCGTGCCCGAGATCACGACCCGTTCAGCGGGTTGCAGCCCAGAACGGATAATGCGCAGGCCATTAACCAGTGCACCAACCTGAACCGGCCGAACGGCAACCGTGCCATCCTTGCCGACGACGTAGACTACCTTGCGCGCCTGATCGGTGACCACCGCGCCATCGGGCACCAGCAGCGCCTGATGCGGCGCACCGGCGTTCATCCGCATGTTGCCGAACATGCCGGGGACAAGAAAGTACCCGGGATTGGCGATCACCGCCCGCCCACGGATCGTACCGGAACCGTTTTCGATGGCGTTGTCGGTGAAGTCGACACGGCCGCGCCATTTATAGTCGGCCTCGTCCTGCAGTCGGATTTCAACATCCTGTCCCTGAGCCTGAGCCTGCCTGCGCTGTTTGAGATAAAGCGCCTCAGACCCGTCAAAGGTGAAGTAGATCGGGTCCAGCGCGTTGATCGTCGTCAGCACCGTTGCGTTGGCCGCGGAATCGCCAGAGACGAGGTTGCCGACATCGACGCGGCGGTCAGATATCCGGCCCGTCACAGGCGCACGGATCGAGGCGAAATCGACGTTGAGCTGGCGGCTGCGCACTTGCGCCTGCGCAGCGGCAAGCTGGGCCTGAGCCGACTGCACGCGAGCACGCAGCGAATCGATTTCCTCGGCGCTGACTGCCTGATCGGCGATCAGGCGGCTGGCGCGGGCCAGTTCGCTGCGGGCGAGGTTCAGCGCGGTCGAGGCGCTGGCGACCTGTGCACGCGCCTCTGCCAGCGCGGCAGCGAATGGCCGGGGGTCGATGGTGAAGAGCAATTGTCCGCGCTGGACGATGTCACCGTCCTTGAAATGGACGCCCACCAGTTCACCCGAAACGCGCGGCCGGATTTCGACCGCCTGGCTGGCCTCGAACCGACCGACATAGTCGTCCCAATCAGCGACCGTGCGCGAAAGTGGCGCCGCGACGGTGACAACTGCCGGCGGTGGCGGGGCGGCCTCGCCGGTGCCGCTCCACCAGCGGAAGATCGCGAAAAGGATGATCAGCCCCACGATGGGCAGGAGAATATATGCCAGCTTGCGCTTGCGATTCCCAGAAGCTCCCTCCGTCTCATTGCTCGAGTCGGGCTGAATTTCGGAAAGATACATGGGAGAACCGCCATTTACTGCGGTCAGAATGTTACTGACCGGTACGTCACTTGCGCCGTACGTACCGATCGGTTACATTGGTTGTCAAGGGAAGAGGCAGGAACAATTTGCGAATGGCGAAAAATGCTGACGCATGCGATGAACTTGGAACGGGATCCGCAAAAATAACGGCTGCTACCAAGATCTTCGACACGGCTCGCGACCTGTTTTACCGCCGCGGCATACGCGCCGTTGGGGTGGATGAGATCGTGTGTGAGGCGGGCGTGACCAAGCCCAGCCTGTACCGTGCCTTCAAATCGAAGGACGAACTGGTTGCCGCTTGCCTGCGCGAAAGCGCGCGCGAGGGACAGGAAGAAATCGAGGTAGCAGTCGCCAAGGCCGGCAGCGAGCCGCGCGCTCGTCTGGATGCCCTGCTGCACCATTTTGCCGACAAGCTCCGTCAGCCCGACTTCCGCGGCTGTGCCATGAACAACGTCGCCATAGAGCTGTCGGAGCCGGGCCATCCCGGACGCGTAGTCATTGAGGGTTGCAAGACGGAAATGCGCTCGACCATCGTGCAGCTGACCAAGGAATTGGGCGTGGCCAACGCGGAAGGCTTGGCCGACGGACTGCTCCTTGTCATCGAGGGTGCCATATCGACGCACCATGTCTTCGGCAGCCAGGGGCCGGCCCATTCCATGATGGCGACATGCGACGCGCTTATCGAGGCGCATTTAAGGTAGGTCGTCACTCTGGCGAGCAGAAGGTTTTGCGCAAAGCAAAGTTGTTTGCCGATTGATTGAGGCGTTGGTCGACCGTCCGTTGTCTTCACCACCGCAGGCGTCGTTTTCCTCTGCGGGGGAGACCATATGATCAATCGGCTCGCAATCACGATATCTCTTACATTAGTAGCTTCGCCCGTTTTTGCTCAGCGTGCAGACAACAATGCGGTGAAGGAAGCGGATGACGCTTTCGGCACCAGCGTCGGCGAAGAAAACATCGGCCTCTATAACCCCTACGATGTACGTGGGTTCAGCGCGATCGAGGCCGGCAATGCCCGGCTCGATGGCCTCTATTTCGACCAGCAGACGGACCCGTCCTTCAACCTGATCGACCGAAGCACGATGCGCGTTGGCATATCGGCCCAGGGCTATCCGCTGCCTGCCCCCACCGGCATCGTCGATTACAGCATCCGACGTGCGGGAGATCGCCTGCTCATCAGTCCGGCCCTCGGAATTGGTCCCTGGGACTCCCAGTTCGTCGAAGTCGACGTACAGTTGCCCCTGATGAAAGACCGCCTGGATGCGACATTCGGAGGATCATTGAATCACGACACATTCGAAACGGGTGGCGACGCATGGTCGTGGAGCACGACGATAGCGCCTCGCTGGCGCCCGGCTGAGGGCACCGAATTCATCCCGTTCTTTTCGCGTACCGTCAGCTGGGAGGAAGAGGCCGGCCCGCTGATCTTCGTTTCCGGCCCGCACCTGCCACCCCGCGTCAAGCGAGGTCATTTCTACGGACAACGCTGGACGGACCAGGAAAGCGTAGCAACGAACTTTGGGGCGCTGGCATCGACCGAACTGAGCCAGACCCTGACGCTGCGGGCAGGACTGTTCCGCTCCATCTTTGATGCGAAGCAAGGCTTTGCCGATCTGTTTCTTGACACAGATCCCGATGGGATAGGCCAGCGCGTCATCATCGCCGACCCAAGTCAAAAGTTCGCATCCACTTCAGGAGAAATGCGGCTTTCGAAGACGTTCACGGGAAATCGGTCTCGTCATGTGCTGCATCTTGTCGGCCGCGCCCGCGATCAGGATCGCCGCTATGGTGGGTCCGACAGAACGGACTTCGGCCTTGCGCGCATCGGAGTACAAGTGGATCTGCCAAAGCCGCAGTTCACTTTCGGACCGCAAACGCTAGACCACGTGCGCCAGGCCACGGCAGCAGTTGCCTATGAAGGGCGCTGGGCAAACCTCGTCGAGTTGAGCGCAGGCGTCCAGAAGAGCCTTTACCGCAAGGATGTAACCTTTCCCGGCGGTGCGGAGTTGCAGGTGGGCAAGGATACGCCATGGCTCTACTCGGGCGCCGCAGTCGCCCATGTCAGCAAAAAACTCGTCCTCTATGGAAGCTACACCACTGGCCTTGAGGAAGGCGGGGTTGCGCCCGACAATGCGATCAACAAGGACGCAGCCGCACCGGCGATCATAACGAAACAATGGGACGCGGGGCTGCGCTACAGCATTGCGCCGTCGCTCCGTGTCGTTGCGGGCGTCTTCGACGTGCGCAAGCCGTACTACAATCTCGACCAGATCAATTTTTACCGGCGACTGGGAGAGATAAGGCAACGCGGGGTCGAGGTATCGCTCGCGGGAACCCCGATCAGCGGCGTCAGCCTTGTTGCGGGCGCTCTGTTTCTGAAGCCCCGGGTGA
Organism: Novosphingobium sp.; assembly: GCA_040509895.1. GTDB lineage: Bacteria > Pseudomonadota > Alphaproteobacteria > Sphingomonadales > Sphingomonadaceae > Novosphingobium. The sequence goes on from JBEVKC010000022.1 coordinate 27,118, forward strand.
CTGGGGAGGAAGTCGATGCGGGCAGGATAGGGCCCAAACCGGTCGGACAGACCGACCGGTTGATCATCATAAATGCCGACTATGAGTTGCCGAACGTGAAGGGCGTTTCGCTTAATGTCGGCATCACCAGCATAGGAGACCGTGTAGCCAGCAGCGACAATCAATTGTCGATACCGGCCCGCACCGTGTTCGATCTTGCTGGCCGATACAAGTTCAAGGTGGGAGGCGCTCCCGCAACTGCAACGCTGCGACTGGGCAACGTCTTCAACAAGTTCGGCTGGCGCACCAACTCGTCGGCAGTCTTCACCACGAACGCGCAAAGGCGAGTCAGCCTGACCGTCGCCGCTGATCTTTGAGACGGCGTGAAATGCCCACGCAACGATTTAGCGCGCTGGTAGTGAAGTAAGCCAGAATCACGGGCACGACGCTGGCCCCTGATGGCGATGTCAGCACACAAACCAGCTTTCCGGACATGCGTCCGTTGTTTTGCTTACCCCGCTGAATTCCCTTACGGAATTTGTCATGTCCTGCACAGTCAACACAGAATGTGATTGCCCTCTATGATATCGCGTTAATGATCTTTATAAGGCGCATTACCGCTCAGAATATAAGCACCCGAGCGGAGATAAAATAAGGCGGACTCCGCCGATGTGAGGGAGGGCATGACATGAGGGAAATCGGAATCGATTCAGTCGCAGCCAATCGAGGCACGCCTGCATGGCTTGGACGCAAAGCCGCATTGGCCGCCGCAATGGGCTGTACTGCTTTGACCGCAACGCTGGCCGCTCCCGCTTATGCGCAGAGCGCGAACGTAACCACTGACGAGAGCGCCATCATCGTGACCGCGCAGCGCCGCTCGGAAGCGCTGGAAGACGTTCCGATGACCGTGAACTATCTGTCTGGCGAAACGCTTGCCAACGCAGGCGTGAACTCGGTTCGCGATCTTGCGAACGTCACCACCGGCTTTTCGCTGGGCCAAGGCGGATCGGTGCCCCAGCCCGCAATGCGCGGCGTGACCACACTCATCAACGGTTCCTATGAGAACAACGTCGCTGTCTACATCGACGGTGTGTACCAGACGGTTCCGGCGGCGATGAATATCGACCTGCCGAACATTGCGAACGTTCAGATACTGAAGGGGCCGCAAGGTACTCTCTACGGCCGCAACGCAACAGGCGGCGCCATCCTGGTCCAGACGATTACGCCCGGCGACAGGTGGGAGGGTCGAGCAGAAGCGACCTACGCCAACTTTGATGACAAGCGCTTGAGCGCATATGTCGCAGGCCCGCTGAACGACATGTTCGGCATCGCTCTGACCGGCTACCTCCGTGAGACCGATGGCTATTTCAAGAAGCTCAGCCGCACCCAGGGCGGAGAAACCGACGGTCACACCTTCGGACTCAAGCAGGAGGCGTTCCGCGCCAAGCTGGCCACCGATTTCAGTGACAGCATCCGCGCGACGCTGGGCTACGCCTATACGCGTTCGAAAGATGCGCGCGGGGTGCATTTCTCGCCGATCGAGAACGCTCCGCTAAGCTACAACCTGCCAGGTGGGCGCATCCCCGGAAGTCCAAACCCGGCTGTTGTGAATGGCGAACTGCTCTTGCCCCAAAAGCTCGGCCAGACCGCCTTCGATTTCGACCCGACTGTCGACATCAAGCAGAACGAGGCCTTCCTCAACCTGGAATTCGACACTGCAATCGGCCAGATCCGCTCGCTAACGGCGTGGCAGGATTCGCGGACACGCACCAATTATGACTTCGACGGGTCCTATCTGCCAGCATTCTATTCGACTAGCCGACAGGGCGACCGCACCATCCAGCAGACGCTGGACTATCAGATTGATGCAGTCGAAGGTCTCGACTTGCTGCTTGGCGGACAATATTTCAACATTAAGAGCGACAACAAGGATCCCACGACGACATATTTCGGATACGTCTTTCAGGGGCGAACGAATTACGTCTACGACGGCACCGAGATACCGCTCAGCACCTACATCATCGACAACCAGTACACGTTTAATCGTACGAAAGAGGCATTCGCCGTCTACGCCGATGCGACGATCCACTTCACCGATAGCCTGAGCCTCAACGTCGGTGGCCGATACAGCGTCGAGGACCAGAACGTTGAGTCCGTGAAGGTCGGTCGCGGCGGTTTCGCTGCGAACCCTCAGGTCTTCCTATTCGACACGAATTCGTCAGCGGTCGCCCCAGGCTACGGTGCGAAAAAGAGCTCAAGCTACGACAAGTTCACGCCCCGGGTTTCGCTGCGCTACGAGATCAATCCATCGACCAGCGTCTATGCCTCTTACACACAGGGCTTCAAGAGCGGCGAATGGAACTCCGCAGTGCCCAACAACGACCCGAGACTGTGGATTGACGTCGATCAGGAATCGATCGAGGCGTTTGAAGTCGGCGTGAAATCCGCCAGCAGCAGCTTCCGCTTTGACCTTGCAGGCTTCTATTATGATTATACCGACCTGCAGGTCAGCACGACCACCTTCGTCCCCGGCTTTGGCACGCTGGTGCTGCTGCAGAACGCACCCAAAGCCGAAATCTATGGCGCTGAGGGTAACTTCGAGTGGGAACCGATAGAGAATGCGCATATCCGCGGCGGCGCAACCTGGCTGCACGCGCGGTATGGTGACAATTTTCTTTTCAGCGGCGTCAGCGTCAATCCGGCTTCGACCGGCGTTTCAGGCAGAAGCGATCCGCTGAAGAATTTCGTGAACACGACGCGCACGCAGGATCTCTCGGGCAAGCAGATGTCGCGTGCTCCGAATTTTGCCGCCTATCTGGGCGGCGATTATCGCATTCCCATGGGTGAAGGCGGCTTCGTTCTTGCCGCCAACCTGAAGTACACCGACAGCTACGTCGTCACCAATCCGTCGATCTGGGGCGGCGATCTCAACTACACGGGCGCCCCCGGTCAGACCGTCGACAATGGCGAAGTCCTTGCCGGCACGCCCTATGCCGACAAGTCTAACAAACAGCGCTTTCGGCAGAGCGGATATGTACTGGTCAATGCGTCGATCACATGGTCGGATGCCAGTGATCGCATCTTTGTTCGCCTGTGGGGGAACAACCTGACGGACGAGCGGTACAGGCTGCACTACAGCGGCACGTCGACCTTCGGCACCTATTCGCCAATGGCCGAACCGCGGACCTATGGCGCAACGATAGGTTACAAATTCAAGGAGTGAGACAACTCCGCAACAACGCTAACTGGGGCCGGAGCAATCCGGCCCCAATTGTTTTTCCGTCCGTGCGCCGCAGCTTTCGCTTTAGGGGATCACCTCTGGACGTTTTTAGCAGCGGATCGCTTGAAAAAGCTGTTGGGCGCTCCGCGTGATGAGCGGTATGCAATAGTGCAGGAAGAATAACGGAACCAGATCCGGCGATTGGTATCTGATGCCCGGATAAAGCAAAGGCGGCCCCAAATTGGAAGCCGCCTCACTAGGCCATTAGGGTAATGGCGCGCCCGGAACGATTCGAACGTCCGACCCTCAGATTCGTAGTCTGATGCTCTATCCAGCTGAGCTACGGGCGCGTTGGAGAGGCGCACATAGGGGGGTCATTCCGGCTTGGCAAGCACCTAAATCACACCTTTGAGCACCTTTACCAAAGGAACATCGAGCGGAGGCATTTTTAGCCCATCCAACTCCTCCGAGGCGAACCAGCCAATCGCTTCACCTTCAAGGCACTTTGGCTCGCCCCGCCACTTCCGGCAGGTGTAAAGCAGAATTACAAACGGCTCACCCGCAATCGCAGCGAATGTAAGCGGTGTTAGCGAATCGGCATCCAGGCCAATCCCGAGTTCCTCGTCAATTTCCCGAATCAGCGCCGAATCAAGGGCTTCTCCCGCATCGACCTTGCCTCCGGGGAACTCCCAGAGCCCGCCGTGAGCCTTCCCGAAAGGCCGCTGCTGCATAAGCACGCGGCCGTCATTGCGCACCAGCGCGACGGCCACGACCGGGATCACTGTCGGCAATTTTTCCAACTTAACCAGTCCGTTTCATCAATTTTTAAGAGGTAACGCCGAAAATCGACAAAACCTACTGAAAGGATGGAACGCGCCATGACTGTCGGGACAACGATGCTTGAGCTGCTGCGCGACCAGCGCGGCGCGACGGCTATCGAATATGGGCTGATCGCTGCCCTTATCGTCCTGGGCATGATGACTGCACTGAGCGCCTTTGCAGAAAGCGCCAACGAAATGTTCAACGAAGTTTCGACCAAAACAGGCAAAGCAATGGAAAAAGCCGAGGGCGGCTAACCATTTATCAATATTTTCCGAGTACATCGGGGAATGTCCTGAAGCCAGTCTGGCCAGGGACCGGGTACTGAAGACTGAGACTGCAACAGGAGACCACACATGAAGTTCCTTAACAAGCTGATCCGCGACGAAGCTGGCGCTACCGCCATCGAATACGGCCTGATCGCCGCCCTTATCGCCGTCGCCCTGATCACTGCTCTGAGCCAGCTGGGCACCAGCCTTTCCTCGACGTTCTCGGCCGTGGGCGACCAGCTCGACACCGCCCGGACGACCACCCCGTAAGCAACTCATACGAAA
>JBEVKC010000023.1:0-3254 GCA_040509895.1 Novosphingobium sp.
GCGCCCATGTTCTCGAACTTGTCCTTGAGTTCGATTTCCTTGGCGACGGTGACGCCGTCCTTGGTGATACGGGGAGCGCCGAAGCTCTTTTCGATCACGACGTTGCGGCCCTTGGGGCCCAGCGTGACCTTCACGGCGTTGGCGAGGATATCCACGCCGGCGAGGATGCGTTCGCGAGCGTCGCGCGAAAAACGTACGTCCTTGGCTGCCATTTTTCAGTTTCCTTTTGAATTATTTGCAAGAATGAACGCGAGATCAGGCGATGATGCCCAGAATGTCGCTTTCCTTCATGATCAGCAGGTCCTTGCCGTCGACCTTGACCTCGGTGCCCGACCACTTGCCGAACAGGACGCGATCGCCTTCCTTGACGTCGAGCGGGGTGATCTTGCCATCTTCCGAGCGTGCGCCCGAACCAACAGCAACGATCTTGCCTTCAGCAGGCTTTTCCTTGGCGCTGTCGGGAATGATGATGCCGCCAGCGGTCTTTTCTTCGGCTTCGACACGCTCAACAAGCACGCGGTCGTGCAGGGGGCGGAAAGTCATGGGATTCTCCCTCTTCCATTAAAACAAATACAATTGGCACTCTCTCTAGGGGAGTGCCAGCGAGGCGCATATGGGTCGCGCCTGTTACAGCGTCAAGAATAGTACCGGAAAAAACTTTCAGGCGGTGCGCGCGCGCGCCGAAGCGGTGGGGACAAGGCCCAGCCGGTCGCGCAGCTGCCAGCGGCGCAGCAGCAGGGCAGAGACGATCACCAGGCCAACCGCGAGTCCGATCCAGACGCCGATGCCTTGAAGCGGGGTCAGGAACCCGAGGATGACCGCCGTGGCAAATCCGCCCAGCCAATAGCCCGAAAGCGCCATGATCATCGGCACCCGCGTGTCCTGCAGCCCGCGCAGTACCCCTGCAGCGACCGTCTGGGTGCCGTCGAACAACTGGAAGGCAGCGCCTATGGCAAGGAAATGCACGGCAAAGCCGATCATGGCCGCGTTGGCCGGGTCCGCCACGTCGACATATGCGCCCAGGATGAATTTCGGGGCCAGCAGCATCAGCGCGGCGGGAAAGGCCATGAAGCCGATGCCTGCGATCAGTGCAGCCTTGCCCGCTCTGGCAATGCCCGCCGCATCGGCCGCACCGTAGTGGAAACCGACGCGGATGGTCGCGGCCTGTGCGATGCCGAAAGGCACCTGGAAGGCGAAAGCGCAGATCTGGAGCGCGACTGTATGCCCGGCGAGTTCGGACTCCCCGATCAGCCCCATCAGGAAGGCCGCGCCGCCGAAGAGCCCGCCTTCCGCTGCGACAGTGAGCGCGATGGGCGTGCCGATCTTCACCAACTCACGGAAACGCGTCCACTCTGTGCGCCAGAAGCGGCCGAAGACGCGATAGCGATGGAGGCGGCGGTTGGTGCGGATGGCGATGCAATAGGTGAGGAACGTCGCGACTGCCGTTATGCTGCTCGCCAGCGCCGAACCCTCCAAGCCCAGTTCCGGTGCGCCGAGGTTGCCGAAGACCAGCGCGTAGTTGCCCACGGCGTTGACGATGATCGCCAGCCCGGTGATCGCTGTCGCAAAGACCGGCCTGCCGAGAGCCGAGACGAAGATGCGCAGCACGTTGCTGGCGATCATGGGGATCATGGCGAATTGCAGGATATGGAGGAAGGAGCCCGCCCGCTCGGCAATGCGGGGCTCCTGCCCGGTGGCAAGCATGATTTCCTCGCCAAAGCTGCAGACCACCATGCCCGCAAGTCCGCAGAGGATCGCGAGCCACAGCGCCATGCGGACGCTGCGCCGAACCTCTCGAACCGCGTGCTTGCGGCGGCCCATCTCGGCCGCGACCAAGGGGGCAACCGCGCCGGTAAGTCCGGCGAACGACCAGTTCATCAGCCCGAACAGTGCGACCGACAGGCTCGACGCCGCCAGCGCCTCTTGCCCCAGCCGCGCCACGAATATCACGTCGACGGCATAGACCGCCATCTGCAGGACGTTGGCCAGCGCCAGCGGCGCAGCGAGCCGCAGCGTAGCGCCCAGTTCGGCGCGGAAGGGAGAGGCATTGCCCTGTTGCATAAAGCCGGCCCGGATAGGGGAGTTGGGCATGAAGGCAAAGCCGTTTCGGTCGTAACGACTTGATCTCCGCGCGGTGTGGCCTATCTGTCACCTTCGCGTTTGAATGGAGTTCGCAATGTACAACCCGGCCTTGGACCGCCCTTCCTGCTTCCAGACTGCCGAGTTGTTCCATGCCTGCGCTTCTTACCATCGATCGACTTTCCGCCGTCACGCCTGACGGCAAGCCGCTTTTCTCAGACCTGTCCTTCGCGCTTGGCGAGGAAACCGTTGGCCTTGTTGGCCGCAACGGGTCCGGCAAGTCGACCCTGCTCGCCATATTGAGCGGCGCGGCTGAACCGCAGACCGGCAGCGTTACGCGCTCCGGGCGGGTGGCCATGCTGCGCCAGATCCAGCTCGACGACGGCAGAGTTGCCGATGCGTTGGGCCTGACCGAAGACCTTGCGCGTTTGCATCGCCTCGAAGCGGGAGAGGGCACGGTGGAGGATGCCGGGCTTGCCGACTGGACGCTGGAGCAGCGCATTGCCGATGCCTTCGAGCAGGTTGGGATCGCCAGCATCGGCCTTGACCGCGACGTGGCCTCGCTGAGTGGGGGTGAGCGGACGCGGCTGGGCCTTGCTGCCATGCTGCTCAGCGAGCCTGACGTCCTGCTGATGGATGAGCCGACAAACAACCTCGACAGCGATGGCCGAACCGCCATTGCCGAATTGCTGGCAGGCTGGCCGGGCGGCGCCATCGTCGCCAGCCACGACCGCGATTTGCTGGAGAACGTTGACCGCATCGTCCAGCTTTCGCCGGTCGGCATCGTCAGCTTCGGCGGCGGGTGGAGCGAATTCGAGGAAGCGCGCGATGCCATGCGGGAACGCGCCGATGCCGATCTTGATCGTGCCGAACGCGACCTGCGCCAGCAGTCCGCGGCCGCCCAGCGCCAGCGAGAGAAGAAGGCGCGGCGGGACAAGGCCGGGCGGGCCAATGCAGCGAAGGGTGGCACGCCGCGCATCCTTCTGGGCGCGATGGCGGAAAGGGCAGAGAACAGCGGCGCGCGCGACAATGTGCTGGCCGAACGGGTGCTGGATGAAGCACGCGGCACCCTCGATCAGGCGCGGCGGCAGGTAGAGATCGTCACGCCCCTGCGGATCGATCTTCCGCGTGCCGATCTTCCCGCTAACCGCATTGTGCTGCGTTTCGAGGACGTG
>JBEVKC010000024.1:0-9868 GCA_040509895.1 Novosphingobium sp.
CGCGCGACAGTTCCATGAGGGCGGAGAGCAAAGGCATCCAGGGCCTGCGATGCGGGCGGCGGCGGGCGGTGGCGCGCATTGTGCGGCCGGCTTCGATGTCAATTTGCATGGGCCTGTTCCTGATAATTGTTCATGAAATGTTCTATGCGCGCTTGGGTCGCGGGGCGAGGAGTCCGGCCGTTTCGCAAATCTTCGACAAAGCGCGGATCATGCGCGGCGAGCCTGCCGAACTTGGTCCACGGCATCCCCGTTTCCCTCAGGAAGCGTTCGATTTGGCGAATCAGCATTGTTCCTCCGTTACGACTCGACCGTTTTCCTTCCCCATGTGTTCCGCGCGAAATCCTACTTGTCTAGGAAAAATCCTGCGTGTAGGAAGAAATCATGCTTATTACCGATCCGCGCACCCGATTGCTGGATTTGTCCACCCAACGCGGTGTGAGCCTTGCCCAGCTGTCTGCACTGATTGGACGAAATTCCAGTTATTTGCAGCAGTTTGTGCGGAAGGGTAGTCCTCGCAAGCTCGAGGAGACAGATCGCCGGATACTGGCCCGGTTCCTTGGCGTCGACGAATCGGAACTGGGTGCGCCTGAGGAAAATTCCTTCACACCCCCACAAGGAAAGCCACAACGAGGGGAGTGGATGGATATCCCGAGGCTGGCGTTGGGGGCTTCTGCCGGTCCCGGTGCAATGGCCGCCGAAGAGCAGCCCATAGGCGCATTCCGTTTTTCTTCGCGTTGGCTGCGGGGGCAGGGTTTCGATCCCGCGATGCTTTCCGCCATCGTCGTGACGGGCGATTCCATGGAGCCGACCCTGCGGGACGGGGACGAGATACTTGTGGACCGCGCCCAGCGCCCTCTGCGCGATGGTGTTCATGTCGTGCGCGTGGACGATGCCTTGCTGGTCAAGCGGATCGACACCAGCCGGCCCGGAGTGCTGGCCCTGATCAGCGACAACCCGTCCTACCGTCCTCTGGAGCTTCCCCCGCCGGATGTGCAGGTGATCGGCCGCGTCGTCTGGAAGAGCGGGCGGCTGTAGCCATTGCATTACGCCGCGAGGACCGCCATTTCCGCGGCATGACTGAAACAGCCCAGCCTCCCATGCGTGTCGCAATCGTACCGGTTACCGCTTTTGAGCAGAACTGCTCGCTCGTCTGGTGCACCAGGACAATGAAGGCGGCGCTGGTCGATCCGGGTGGCGATCTCGACCGGCTGAAGCTAGCCGTCGATCGTGCCGGTGTGACACTCGAAAAGATTCTCGTCACCCACGGGCACATGGATCATTGCGGCCAGGCAGGCGTACTCGCCAAGAACATGGGCGTGCCGATCGAGGGGCCTCACGAAGGCGACCGATTCTGGATCGAGGGCCTGGATGACGCCTCGATGCGATTCGGTCTGGAGGGCGAAAGCTTCGAGCCCGACCGCTGGCTTGTCGGCGGCGACAAGGTGACGGTGGGGGAACTGGAACTCGATGTCGTCCATTGCCCCGGCCACACGCCCGGCCATGTGGTGTTCTTCCACGAGCCTTCCCGTTTCGCCCTTGTTGGCGACGTGCTTTTCGCGGGATCGATCGGACGGACCGATTTCCCGCAGGGCAACCATCAGGATCTGCTCGATTCGATTACCGGAAAGCTCTGGCCGCTGGGCGATGACGTGTCTTTCGTGCCGGGCCACGGACCAACCAGCACGTTCGGGCAGGAGCGTCAGACCAACCCGTTCGTGGCAGATTCGCGGTTCGGTTAGAGCACGCCCAGCGTTATCAGTACGGCGACGATTGCCAGGCCAAGCGACACCAGCATCGTGGCTACTGCGCCAAGGGTGCGCAGCGGATTCGACTTTACATTGTCCATGCCAAGCCCGTGCGCGACGCGGCCCAGGATGAATATGCCCGCAACCGGTGCCAGCCAGACGCCGCCCTTTCCCGCGACCTCAATCGCGGCGATCAGGATCAGGGCGAGCGGCGTATTCTCGATAAAATTCGATTGAGCGCGCATCCGGCGCATCAGCAGGTCGTTGCCACCATCGCCGTGATTGATTCCCGCAGCGTGCCGCACCTTACCGATGCGCAGGCTCAGCCAAATGTTGATGATCGCGGCAGCGGCGGCCATGCTTAGTGTAGTGGGTAGCAGCATTCATTGATCCCCTGTTTGCCCATGCAATCGTTTGGTCTGTGCCAATGGCTTGCAACATGCGCCAAATTCGCTATAGGCGCGCCTTCGCTTCCGCCCCCCCATTTATGTGGGGCGCGGACTTTCTACTTTGATTGTGTAATTGCAGGAACAGGTGCCGCGATGGCTGTCCCCAAGAGAAAAACGAGCCCGTCCCGCCGGGGCATGCGCCGCAGCCACGATGCGCTGAAGGTCGAAGCATTCCATGAGTGCTCGAACTGCGGTGAACTGAAGCGTCCGCACAACCTGTGCCCCTCTTGCGGTCATTACAACGGGCGCGAGATCATCGCCGTCGGCCTTTAAGCGCCGTCGGGGAGGATTAGCGACATGGCCCTGCCGCGTATCGCCGTCGATGCGATGGGCGGCGATGAAGGTGTGCGCGTCATGGTCGAGGGGGCGGCGCTTGCGCGTCGTCGCCATGACCAGTTCAAGTTCCTGCTCGTCGGTGACGAAGAGCGGATCAAGAACGCGCTGACAAACCACCCGAATCTTAGGGCCGCGTCGGAAATTCTCCACGCACCCGATGTCATCAGTGGCGAGGATAAGCCCAGCCAGGCGCTTCGCCGCGCCAAGACGACATCCATGGGCATGGCGATCCACGCGGTTAAGGCCGGTCATGCCGGCGCCGCGGTAAGCTCCGGCAATACCGGCGCGCTAATGGCCATTGCCAAGTTGGCGCTACGTACCATGCCGGGCATCGACCGCCCGGCCCTGGCCGCGCTGCTGCCGACGCTTGGCGATAGCGATGTCGTGATGCTGGACCTCGGTGCGAACACCGACTGCGATTCGCGTAACCTCATCCAGTTCGCAATCATGGGCGCGGCGTACTCCCGCGTCGTCACCGATCGCGACGCACCGCGCGTGCGATTGCTCAACATCGGGACGGAAGAGATCAAGGGCACAGACGACGTGCGCCTTGCCGCGAACACGCTCAAGGGCGCTGCGAAGGCGCTTTCGATCTCGTTCGACGGATTTACGGAAGCGGACAAGATCTGCCGCGGCGACGTCGATGTTGTCGTGACCGATGGCTTTTCGGGTAATGTCACTCTCAAGGCGGTGGAAGGAACGGCGCGTTTCGTGGCCGACCTGCTGCGCCGCAGTTTCGCCAGTTCGACGCGTTCGAAGATCGGTTTTTTGATCTCGCGCCCTGCAACTGAGCTGCTGAAGCACCATCTTGATCCCAACAACCATAATGGCGCGGTATTCCTTGGCCTCAACGGCATCGTCGTGAAGAGCCATGGCAGCGCCAATGCCGCCGGTGTCGCAAATGCCGTGGCAGTTACCGCACGGCTTCTGGAGGCAAATGTGACTGAGCGTATCGCTACTGACCTTGCACGCGTAGGCGCAGATGGCCTACGCCGGGCGGGGGCTGGAGTCGCGGCAGGGGCCGCCAAGTAATGCGTCGTTCCGTTCTTATTGGTACCGGTTCAGCACTGCCCAGACGCGCCATGACCAACGCCGAAATGGCGAAACTGGTCGATACAACCGACGAGTGGATTGTCGAGCGGACGGGCATCCGCAACCGCCATGTCGCGGCACCGGACGAAACCACGGCCTCTCTTGCAACAGACGCAGCGCGCAAGGCCATCGACGCGGCGGGAATCTCTGCCGGGGATATCGATCTAATCGTTCTGGCGACTGCCACACCGGACCAGACGTTCCCTGCCACGGCCACGATCGTTCAGAATTCTCTCGGCTGCAACGGCGGCATTGCCTTTGACGTGGCGGCAGTGTGCTCGGGCTTTCTTTATGCCGTGGGCGTGGCTGATTCGATGCTCCGTTCGGGCATGGCCAACCGGGCGCTTGTCATCGGCTCGGAAACTTTCAGCCGCATCCTCGACTGGGAAGATCGCACGACCTGCGTGCTCTTCGGCGATGGTGCCGGCGCGGTCATACTGGAAGCGCAGGAAAGCGAAGGCGAGAACGCACGGGGCATCCTTGCAACCCGCCTGCACGCTGACGGTGCGCACAATCAGCTCCTCTTTGTTGACGGCGGTCCGTCCACGACGGGGACGGTCGGCAAGCTGCGCATGAAGGGGCGTGAGGTATTCAAGCACGCCGTCACTAACCTTTCCAACGTATTGGTCGAAGTACTCGACGACGTTGGGTTGAAGGCCAAGGATATCGACTGGGTTGTGCCGCATCAGGCTAACGCCCGGATCCTGGATGCGACTGCGCGCAAGCTGGGACTCGCACCCGAAAAAGTAGTCGTTACGGTCGACCAGCACGCCAATACTTCTGCCGCATCGGTGCCGCTGGCACTTGATCAGGCCGTGCGCGATGGCCGTATCAAACAGGGCGACCTGGTGATGCTGGAGGCCATGGGAGGCGGTTTTACGTGGGGCGCCAGCCTCATTCGGATGTGATACATCCAACGTTTCAGGACGGCTTGACTAACGTTCTGTCTCATTTCTTTATAGTCGATTGCTTTTCCTCTGATATTCCCTATTATTCTCAAGGTTCGGGGGATCGTTATCAACGGGATGCGGGGGCTATATGCGCTCGATGGAAACGCTTACGCGTGCCGAGATTGCCGAAGCCATCAACCGTCAGCTCGGGCTGTCCCGGTCTGAATCGCTTGCGATGGTAGAGACGATACTCCAGCACATGACTACCGCGCTTGAAAGCGGCGAAAACGTCAAGATTTCGGGCTTTGGCACGTTCCTTTTGCGCGACAAGGCAGAGCGGACGGGCCGTAATCCGAAGACTGGCGTCGAAGTGCCGATAACTCCGCGACGGGTGCTGACTTTCCGTGCGAGCCAGCTGCTCAAGGACAGGATCTCCGGTAAGTGAGTCCGGTTAACGGGGCTGCCTTGTTCGATGATGGGAAGGCGCCAGATGCTCTGCGTACAATCGGTGAAGTGGCAAAGGCGCTGGGCATCCGCCAGCACGTCCTGCGCTATTGGGAAGACCAGTTCCCCATGCTGCGCCCGCTGCAACGTAACGGCGGCAGGCGCTATTACCGGCCAGAGGATGTCCATCTCGTCCAGTCGATAGACCGGCTGGTCCATCATGAAGGCTATACGCTGCGCGGCGCGCGGCAGGCGATAGAGGCTAGCGGGAAGAAGAAAACCGCGCCGGTCGCGCAAATCGCGGTTGTTGCATCCACGCCTGTTGCCGATGATATCGTTCCGCAGCTTCGCACCATTCGCGACAAGCTGGCCGCAGCGCTGGCTGCTTCCTGACAGGCACTATTCCGCCGGTTCTGGCCCAAGTTTGGAGTCCAGGTCACGCGGACGAATAAGGTGGACAAGCCGCGCGGTTCCTTCGCGCACGTCGGCCCAGCTGTCGGCATCCAGTTCCAGCACGGCATAGGCGGCGGTCGGAAACTTCTCTTCGACAATGTCGCGCAGCGGGCTGGTGCAATCGTCAGGGACGAGGTCGAAGATCAGGTCTTCCAACCCAGGATTGTGGCCGATCATCAGGATTGAGGCCGGATCGCCTTCCTGTTCGTGCAGCAGGTCGAGCAGCGTGGCAGAGCTGGCAAGGTAGATGCGCCTGTCCCAGATCACCGGCGGCGTCTGGCCAGTAGCCTTCGCGCCCAGTTCAATGGTTTCAGCGACTCGAACGGCTGGGGAGGCGACCATCCGTTCCCAGGTGATGCCGTGCTCGGCAATATGGCGGCCCATTAGTTCCGCGCCCTTGCGCCCGCGTTTGTTCAGCGGCCGGTCGAAATCGCGCGCCCGCGCGTCGTGCCAGTCTGACTTTGCGTGGCGGTAGAGGCCAAGGAGCTTCAAGATTCGTTCCCGGTTGTGACCGGCGAAGCTGAAACACCCGCGGCGACGCGTTGTAAAGCCTCGTCCAGCGTGACCCTGTGGACCGGAGTGCCCGCGGGGAATGCCGAGAGCAGCCGGCTTGGAAATGCGGAGGACAGCACGACGAAATGGCCGTGATCCTCACGGCTGCGGATCAGCCGCCCGAAGGCCTGCGCCAGCCGCGCGCGGATGATGCCGTCGTCATAGGCCGAGCCTGACTTCTGACCATTGTTTGCCGCCAGCCGTCGCGCGCGGTGGAGGATCGAAGGCTTGGGCCAGGGGACCTGCTCCATGACAACCAGCCGCAGCGAATGGCCGGGAACGTCCACTCCGTCGCGCAATGCATCGGTGCCGAGCAGCGAGGCGCGGGGATCGTCGCGGAAAATATCCACCAAAGTACCGGTGTCGATGGGATCGACATGCTGGGCATAAAGCGGAAGGCCAGCACGGGCGAGCCGGTCCGCGATGCGGCCATGAACGGCGCGCAGCCGCCGGATCGCCGTGAACAGGCCCAGCGCGCCGCCGCCTGCAGCCTCGATTAGCCGCGCATAGGCCCCGGCCAGCGCAGGAATGTCGCCCTTGCCGACATCAGTGACGATCAGCACTTCGGCCTGCCGCGCATAGTCAAAGGGGCTGTCGAAGGCCGCGATCCGGGGCGAGACGGCAATATGCGGCGCCCCGCTCTTGGCGATCGCTGATTCCCAGTCACCACCGTCGCGCAGGGTGGCGGACGTGAGCATCACGCCGTGGGCCGGTTCCAGCACCGTCCGGGCAAAGGGTTTCATGGGGTCGAGCCAGCGGCGGTGAATGCCAATGTCGAATTCGCGCGCCTCGGATCGGTCAACCGCGAGCCAGTCTACAAATTCCGGATCGGCCGGGCCGCCCAGCCTTTCCAGTAGTGCCTCCCATGCCGCCAGCATGTCCGCCCGCCACGCCAGCGAGTGGCGCGCGCCTTCAATGCGGGCGCGGCCGGGGCCATCCAGCCAGTCGGGAGGCTCGGCGAGCAGCGCCTCAAGCCTGACGCCGAGGCGGATCAGCGGCTGGCGGATCGCGGCGAGGGCAGCCTGCGCCTCTCCGGCGCGTTCGATGAAGGCACCGTCGAGCCCCGCGGCTTCTGTTTCCAGCCCATAGCCCGCTTCTTGCCCGCCGCTCTCGTCGCGGGCGTAGACGGTGGCGCGGACAGCGGCGAGCAATTCTTCCAGCGGACCCCACGCAGCATTTTCATTCAGCCGCTGCAACCAGCCGTCGCCGGGCAGCGCTTCTGCTGCATTTCGGGCGGCGGCGATGGCCTTGGCCCCGGCCTCGTCATAGCTGGCGACGTCGGCCAGTCGCGCCGACAACCCGCGCCTGCGGCCTTTCGAGCCTTTCTCGGGGCCTATCACCCAGCGGCGAAGCTCGATGGTTTCCCCGCCGGTCAGGGCAGCGGCGAAAGTGGAATCCGCCGCCTCGAACACGTGATGGCCCTCGTCGAACAGGATACGGGTCGGGCGCTGGGCATGGTCGCGGCCGCGCGCGGCGTTCACCATCACCAGAGCGTGGTTGGCGATGACGAGGTCTGCCTGTGCCGATCTGCGCGCCGAGCGTTCGATGAAGCATTTCCGGTAATGCGGGCACCCGGCATAGACGCATTCGCCGCGCCGGTCGGTCAGCGCCGCGATGCCGCGCTGGCGAAACAGCGTGCCGAGCCAGCCCGGCAGATCGCCGCCGATCATGTCGCCGTCCTGCGAATAGGCCGCCCAGCGCGCTACAAGCTGGGCAAGGATCGCCGCGCGCCCGCTGAACCCACCCTGCAGTGCGTCTTCAAGGTTGAGCAGGCAGAGGTAGTTCTCGCGCCCCTTGCGCACCACGACCGGCTGGGAACCGTCGGGACGGGTGGCGGGCCATGCGCGCCGGCTTTCCCGGCGAAGCTGTCGTTGCAGCGCCTTGGTATAGGTTGATACCCAGACGGTGCCGCCAGATTTCTCCGCCCAGACCGAGGCTGGGGCCAGATAGCCCAATGTCTTGCCAATGCCTGTGCCCGCCTGTGCCAGTAGTAGCTGCGGCGCTGATTCCCGCTGGCGCGGGACGAAGGCATGCGCTGCTTCCGCCGCATAGGCGCGCTGGCCGGGACGCTGTTCGGCGGTGTCTCCGGTGAGTGAGGCAAGGCGCGCAAGTATATCGCCCTCGTTCAGCGTAACCTGAGCAGGCTGGGGCCGCTCGGCAGCGTCCTCCCATTCTGGTAGGCGGGAAAACAGCCAGCGTTCGGCGCGCTGCGGTTGCCTGATCCGCGCGGTGAGCAAAGTCGCCCATGGCCAGCGCATGCGGATCAGCGATTGCAGCGCCGACCACGCGCCTTCTCGCTCGGCCCAATCATTGCTTTCGCAGGTTTCCAGCAAGGCCCCCGCCGCCTGCTGGAGAAGCAGCGGAACTTCGTCATCGCGCTCCGGCTCTGCCAGCCCCAGCGCATTGGCCAGACCCTTCGGCGTCGGCACCATGAAGCGCGCCGGATGGATGAAAGCGAACAGTTCCAACAGGTCCAGCCCGGACAGGTCGGGATAGCCCAGCCGCGTCGCCACCATCGGTGCGTTGAGCATCAGCAGCGGCGTGTCCGCCGCCGCCATGATTGCATCGCCCTTGCCGACAGAGCGTGTCGAGCCGTCGCCGTCACGCAACCAGCAGCCGCTGTGACTCGCGTGAATGGCAGGGAGGGGGAGGGCGGTCATCATTAACCGTTAGAACGGATATGGAACGCAGGGCAAGCGCATGGGCATCTCTACTTGCGAAATTCCGCTATCTCCGCGAAAGGCCGCAGCCATGACAAATTCCGAACTCATCGCCGCTGCACAGGTCTCCAAGGCCTGGCCCTTCGAGGAAGCCCGCAAGATCATCAAGCGGTATCCCGAAGGCAAACAGGGCGCGCCGGTGCTGTTCGAGACGGGCTACGGTCCGTCGGGCCTGCCGCATATCGGGACCTTCCAGGAAGTGCTGCGCACCACGCTGGTCCGCCACGCCTATGAGGTGCTGACCGGCGGCACCCCGACGCGGCTGGTTGCCTTCTCCGATGACATGGACGGGCTGCGCAAGGTGCCGGAAAACGTGCCGAACCATGGGCTGCTCGCCGCCTATATCGGCCATCCGCTGTCGCGCATTCCCGACCCCTTCGGCAAGTATGAGAGCTTTGCCCATCACAACAACGCGATGCTGCGCGAATTTCTCGATCGCTTCGGTTTCGACTACGAATTCGCCTCGGCCAGCGATCGCTACAATTCTGGCGGCTTCGACCGTGCGCTGAGCAACGTCCTTACGAACTACGACGCCATCATGGGCGTCATGCTGCCAACCCTGCGTGAGGAGCGCCGCAAGACCTATTCGCCGGTGCTGCCGGTGTCGCCCACGACGGGCCAAGTCCTGCAGGTGCCGATCGAGGTTATCGATGCGGCCAATGGTATCGTGCGCTTCGAGGATCTTGGCGAAACCATCGAGCATTGCATTTTCGGCGGCGCAGCCAAGCTTCAGTGGAAGGTCGACTGGGCGATGCGCTGGGTGGACCTTGGCGTCGATTACGAGATGTGCGGCAAGGATCTGACCGACAGCCTCACGCAGTCAGGCAAGATCGCACAGGTGCTTGGAGGACGCAGGCCCGAAGGCATGATCTATGAACTCTTCCTGGATGAGAAGGGCGAGAAGATCTCAAAGTCCAAGGGCAACGGCCTGACCATCGAGGAATGGCTGACCTATGGCACCGAGGAAAGCCTTGGCTTCTACCTGTTCCGCGAACCCAAGAGCGCCAAGCAGCTCCACATCGGCATCATCCCCCGCGCTGTCGACGAATACTGGCAGTTCCGCGAGAAGCTGCCGGCGCAGCCGCTCGATCAGCAGCTCGGCAACCCGGTCTGGCACCTGCTGCGCGCGACGGGCGAACACGCGGGCACGGGCGAAAACCTGCCCGTCACCTACGGCCTGTTGCTGA
>JBEVKC010000025.1:0-14112 GCA_040509895.1 Novosphingobium sp.
GTCCATTTGGTTAAATTTTGTCTTTCTGAAAATAACCCAAAAAAACATTTTATGGTTTTGTTTTGTTTTCGTAAACAACCGCCACGACTCTAGACTTGACCGGCGGAAAATGGTTGGCGGGTGGTCAGCACCCTAGACGAACCTGGGGAGAGTTTATCTCAATCCCCGGCCACCGTCATGCCGTCCACGCGGATGGTCGGCACATTGACTGCGCGATACCATTCAAGGTCATTGGCCGCTGTCAGCCCCTTGAACATGTCGATCAGGTTGCCCGCGACGGTCAGCTCCGCGACCGGACCGGCCAGTTCGCCATTGACGATCCGGAAACCCGAGGCGCCGCGGCTGTAATCGCCGGTCACGCCGTTGACACCGTGCCCGATCAGTTCAGTCACATAGATGCCGTCGGCAATACCGCTCATCAGCTCGGCCGCGGTCATGCTGCCCGGCGCGAGGTGGACGTTGCTTGCCGAAACGCTGGGCGCACCACCGCCACCGCGTGCGGCATGGCCGGTGGGTGCAAGGCCAAGCTGGCGGGCGGACGCGCTTTCCATCAGCCAGCCGGTGATGCGGCCATCCTCGACAAGATTACGCGGAGCCGTTGCCAGCCCCTCGCCGTCGAAGGGTCGCGACCGCAGCCCGCGCAGACGGTGCGGGTCGTCTGCGATGACAATGGCGGAATCGAAGAGTTGCTCTTCCAGACGATCAAGCAGAAAGCTGGAGCGGCGCGCGATCGACTGACCAGCCATGGCGCCGATCAGGTGCCCGATCAGCGAGCTGCCAACGCGCGGATCGAAGACGACAGGCATCGGGCCGCTTTTCACGCGCGCCGGTTCAAGCCGCGCAACGGCGCGTGTCCCGGCCTCGCGGCCAATCTCTGCCGCTGACGGCAAGTCGCCGCGATGGCGGGCAGAGCGCCACGAATGGTCGCGCTGCATGGCCGATCCCTCACCCGCGACAACACTGGCGCTAAGGCCATGGCTGGTGCTGGTATAGGCGCCAATAAAGCCGTGACTGGTGGCAAGGGCGAACAGGCCCCTGCCTGCACTGGCCCCGGCGCCGTCGGAATTGGTGACACCGGCAATGGCGCGGGCGGCATCCTCCGCCTCTTCGGCAGCGGCACGCAGCTGCGCTGGGGTGGGTTCGGCGGGATCCTCTACATCGAGGTTCAACCAGGGCCCCTTGGTCAGCAGTTCCTCCGGGGCCAGTCCGCTGTACGGGTCTTCGGGAGCAGCGCGGGCCATGTCCACGGCGCGAGCGGCCAATTCGTCAAGCGCGGCGTCGCCGATGTCCGATGATCCGATGGAAGCCGAGCGTTGCCCGCAAAACACGCGCAGGCCCATGTGCTCGCCTTCGGAACGCTCAACATCTTCCAGCTTGCCCAGCCGGACCGAGATGCTTTCCGATGCGTCGGCAAGATAGATCGCTTCGGCGGCATCCGCCCCGGCGCGGCGGGCGCGCTCTACGAGGGCGGCGGCCCTTTCGCTTGCGGCATCAAGATCGAGCATGACGGGTGGAGAACTCCGGTAAGGCGCAGCGAATGCGCGCGTTTCCGTCGCTCTAGACGCGGGGGAAGGTCAGGGCAATGGAGTGCTAATGGGCGATGATGGACGCAGCGCCGTTCAGGCAACGAGCAACGCAATGCCCTTGAAGATCAGGGTAAGGCCAAAAGGCAGGCCGATTGCCAGCAGCCACAAGGTGCGGCGGTCGCGGCGGTAAAAGCTGGCAAGTGTGGGATCATGCGCCTGTTCGTCGGTCAGGCTGTTCCAGCGGCGTTCGAAACGGCGGCAGGCGGGGATGATTGCAGCGACGAGGATAACGAGTGCGAAGTAGGGAAGAAGCGACCCGCCCTCGCTTTTCAATGCGCCCATGGTGATGAAAATCTGGAGTGCGGTGTACACGAGCAATGCATAGGCGATGTGGTCGCTCATCTTGCGGCGCCAATCGACCGGACGGACTTCCTCCGCCGACGCGAGTACGCCCCTGTGCTCTGCCTTTGCCATCCCGCGATCCTTCTCCTGCTCCCCGTTAGTTGCAGTTTAATCACCGATTCGGCGCTTTATCAAGCCCCGCAACCGCCGCGGAACCGTTCTATTCCGGGGCACGCCATGCACAAAACCTGCCAAATGGACCAAAAGGCCGCTTGCCGTGGCTGCCGCCGCTGCTTAAATCCCCGGCCAATGAATGAGACGACGCAAATCGCCGCGGTTTCGCAAGAACATGAGGCCACGCCGCTGGCGGATGGCCTTGAAGTCGTCTCGATCGCCAAAAGCTATGACAAGCGCGCGGTTCTGACCGACATCTCGCTTTCGGTGGCAAAGGGCGAAGTACTGGGCCTGCTCGGTCCCAACGGCGCTGGCAAGACGACCTGCTTCTATTCGATCATGGGGCTGGTAAAGCCCGATTCGGGCCGCATCCTTCTGGACGGCGTCGATATCACCACACTGCCGATGTACCGCCGGGCGATCCTTGGACTGGGCTACCTGCCACAGGAAACTTCGATTTTTCGCGGCATGACGGTGGAACAGAATATCGCTTGCGTGCTGGAACTGAGCGAACCCGACCCCGGCGTGCGCGAGCAGGAGCTTGAGCGGCTGCTCGATGAATTCGGCCTCACCCGGCTGCGCTCCAGCCCGGCAATGGCGCTTTCGGGCGGTGAACGCCGCCGCTGCGAAATTGCCCGCGCCCTGGCGGCCACGCCATCGATCATGCTGCTGGACGAACCCTTCGCGGGGATCGATCCGCTTTCGATCGCCGACATTCGCGAACTGGTGAAAGACCTGAAAAAGCGCGGTATCGGCGTGCTCATCACCGATCACAACGTCCGCGAGACGCTGGATATCGTGGACCGCGCCTGCATCATTTATGGCGGGCAGGTGCTGTTTTCCGGCAGCCCCGAGGCGCTGGTGGCGGATGAAAACGTGCGCCGCCTCTACCTCGGCGAGGGTTTCACCCTGTGAGGCATTCGGCGTAGAGTTGGCGACGGAACGGGGTTGATCCATGGCACTCGGGCCTCGCCTCGATCTCAGGCAGAGCCAATCGCTGGTAATGACGCCGCAGCTCCAGCAGGCGATCAAGCTGCTGGCGCTGTCGAACCTTGAGATAGAGACCTTCATCGGCGAGGCGCTGGAAGCGAACCCGCTGCTGGAAATCACCGATGCCGCGCCTTCAGCCGCTGCCGAAGCCATCGATGTGCCTGAGGATCTGCGGCGCACATCGCTGGAATCCTCCCCCGTCGACCAGCTCGTTGCCGAAGGCCGGGGCGAGGAAGACCGCCCGCTCGACATAGACACCTCGGCCCTCGACCGGGACCGCGACACCGGCGACGTCGATTGGAGTTCCGAATTTCGCCTGGCGGCCGGAGAGGACGGGCCCTCCATCGATGAGCGGGCGCGCAGCGAATTGTCGCTGGCCGAACATCTTGAGGCGCAGGTCGGCGCAGCATCGTCCGACCCGCGCGTTGCCGCCATTGCCACTTACATCATCGGCCTGCTGGATGAGGCCGGATACCTCCCCGTCAACTTGCGCGAAGTGGCCGAAGCACTGGGCATCGCCCTGTCCAAAGCCGAAGAGGGGCTGGAACTGGTCCAGACGCTCGACCCCACTGGCGTCGGCGCGCGTAGCCTTTCCGAATGCATCGCGCTGCAGGCCAAGGAAGCGGACCGCCACGATCCCTGCATGGCGCGGCTGATCGAAAACCTCGATCTTGTCGCGCGGGGCGAATTCGCTCGTCTGAAGCGCATGTGCGGCGCCGACGATGAAGACTTTGCCGAGATGCTGACAGAGCTACGCGGCTATGATCCCAAGCCCGGTCTGAAGTTTGGCGGCGGTGTGGGGGAGGTTGTTACGCCTGACCTGATGCTTGCAGCCCGCACCGATGGCGGCTGGGACATCCAGATCAACCAGGCGACCCTGCCCCGGCTGATCGTCAACCGCAGCTACTACGTAGAGATGCGCGGCGCCTGCGGGGACAAGTCGGCAAAGGGCTGGCTTTCGGAAAAGCTGGCCGATGCGAACTGGTTGGTGAAGGCACTGGACCAGCGGCAGAAGACCATCCTCAAGGTCGCGAGCGAGATCGTGAAGCAGCAGGATGGCTTTTTCCGCCACGGCGTGTCGCAGCTGCGCCCCCTGACCCTGCGCTCTGTGGCCGAGGCGATTTCGATGCATGAATCGACCGTCAGCCGCGTGACCTCGAACAAATACCTGCATTGCGAGCGCGGAACCTTCGAGCTGAAATATTTCTTCACCTCCGGCGTCGCCGCCTCAGACGGCGAAGGCTCGGTATCTGCCGAAGCAGTGAAGGCCTCGATCCGCCAGCTCATCGATGCCGAAGACCCGAAGGCAGTTCTGTCCGACGATGCGCTGGTCGACCTGCTGAAGGAAAAGGGCTTCGACCTCGCCCGGCGTACGGTGGCAAAGTACCGCGAAGCTATTGGCCTTGGCAGTTCCGTGCAGCGTCGCAGGCAGAAGGCACTGGCAGCAGTACGATAGACACTAACTCACATCAATAATACTGCTAAGCATCATTACTTTATACTAATCCGGCTTAGTATAAATTTCTTACGCTGTTCAAATTACGTGATAATATTGCCCTCATAACAAAGGCCGTTCCGGTTCCTTGTTCCCGGTCCGGCCAGGACGAGGGGTATGCAATGGCCTATTACGACCAAAGGACAGGAACCAGCGAAAGGGCAGTAGCAGCCGGACTAGTGACAGTCCTGCAAGTCGGCGTGATGGTTGCACTGGTGCATGGACTTGCGGTGGCTTTCATCCCGCGCGAGGCGGCCCCGCCACTTACCGGGGAACAGATCCGCCTTCCGCCGCCCCCGCCGACAGCGGATCCCAATCCATCGGACAATCCGGTGATCAACAATACCTCCACCCGCGATGTCGCGGATTCGCCGCTGAACGCGGACAAGAACGACAAGGACGCGGTCTTCCCGCCTGCCGGACCACTGTCAGATGACGGTCCCACAATCGGCGACGACACACCCCCACCGCCGCTTCCACCCTCGGGACTTGGCCGCATGGCAAAGCCTGCGAACAGGCCCGGCGCATGGGCGACACAGGACGACTATTCGCCCTCTGACATTCGCAGCGAGCGGCAAGGCACCGCGCGCTTCATGCTGGGCATCGGCACCGACGGCAAGGTGACATCCTGCACGATCATCCAGTCGACCGGCTTCGACAGCCTTGATGCGGCAACCTGCAAGTTCGTCAGCCGCCGCGCCCGGTTCGAAGCGGCGCTGGACGATAGCGGCGCGCCCATCGCGGGCAGCTACGCGGGATCTATTCGCTGGGTGATCCCCGAATGAACGCACCCGGCGAACCTCCTCCGCCAACGAAAGCCACCCCTGCTAGGCAGATTTGGCGGAGGAGGACGTTCTAAACGGCGGGTGGGGGCCCGCCGTAGCTGCGGCAATCCGGACTGCCTTGATGGCCACGGCCTGATAGCCACGGATTGCCGCAGCGATACCGGATCTGGCCAATCGTCACAGCGATGACCCGATTGCTATCGCGATGACGGTTCGCACCGTGCCGAAACTGCCGTAAATGCTGCCAACAACTGATATCGGGAGAGAAGCATGGCAGGCATGGACAGGCCGCAGGGCGTTGTGATCGTGACGGGTGGCGCAGGCGGCATGGGTTCCGCCACGGCGCGCGAATTCGTGGCCGAAGGCTGGAAGGAACTCCTGCTCTGCGACATGAGCGCCGACCGGCTTGAGGCTGTGGCCGCCCCGTTGCGTGAGCAGGGCGCAAAGGTGGCCGTGCTTGCTGGCGACATTGCCGACCCGGAATACGGCAGCCAGCTTGTTGCCGCGCTGAAGGGCCGGCCGATTGCCGCACTGGTCCATACTGCCGGACTATCCCCGACGATGGCCGAGCCGGAGCGCATCCTCCTTGTCAACCTTGACGCCACGGTGCGCCTTGTCGAAGCGATCCGTGATCATATGGCGCCGGGGTCGGCCGCCGTGCTCTATGCCTCCAATTCCGCGCATATGCCGATGCCGCCGGAAGCCGCCGCCGCATTCTGGGCGCCGCTGCCCGAAGGCGGGGCCCTCGCCCTGGCGCACCTCTGCCCGACGCCGGAAATGGCCTATCCCATGTCAAAGATCGGCGTGCGCGCGCTGGTAAAGCGCGAGGCGAAAAGTTTTGGCCTGCGCGGTGCGCGGCTCGTCTCCGTGTCGCCTGGCGCGATCGACACCGCCATGACCCAGGGCGAATCCGCGAGTAGCCCAATCGTCGGCAAGATGATCGAAGGTTCGGCCATTGGCCGCATCGGCAGGCCGGAAGAACTGGCGGCCGTGTCGGTTTTCCTGTGCTCGCCCAAGGCCGGCTATGTTGCGGGCACCGACTGGCTGGTGGACGGCGGACAGATCGCGGGCATGGGGTTCTGATTCCGCTTTCGAATTAAAGCGTTGCATCGCCGTCCGGGAACAGGTCATCCTCTTTTGCGTTTAGCGATCGAGGAGAGGAACCATGCGTTCTTTGATGGTTGCCGCTGGTATAGCCGCTTTCGCAGCAAGCGGTGCATTTGCAGATCCAGGCGGAGGTAAAGGCCAAGGCCAAGGCGGCGGCAAATCCTCCGCTGAGTCGCATATTCAGCGCGGCAGTTCGGGCAAACACGATGATCGTGGAAGCGGCGCAGAAAGGCAGGCTCAGCAACGAGGCTCCGCCGAGGCATTGGCCCAACACGGAAAGGGGAAAGCCGATCACCCTGACCGGCAGGGAAAGGGGCGGTCCGACGACTGGGCTGAGAACCGGGGCGGCCGGGAAGGCGATAATCGCGGAAACGGCAAGTTCGTTGGAGACGATCGCTTTCATCCGGACCGGGGCAGGCACGATTTTAATCGCAACTCGGTAGGCAGGGATATCCGCGTCGTCGAAGGCGTTCCGGCTCACCGCCATGTCGAGTATCTGGGCTTTGCAGATGGCTGCCCTCCTGGGCTGGCCAAGAAGTTCAACGGCTGCATGCCCCCGGGACAGGCAAAGCAGCGTTACGCTTTCTACGATCAGCCAAACTGGTGGGGGCTCAACGATAGCCGGTACTACTACAGGGACGGCTATCTGCTGCGCCTTGGCGATGCCGGACGAATAAGCGGCTTCGTGCCGCTGCTTGGTGGCGCGCTCGCGATCGGCAATCCTTGGCCCCCATTTTACCAGCCGGTAGCGTTGGCGCCCTATCAGGTCGGCTATTACGGATTGGGGCCGGTCAACAGCTATCGATACGCCGACGGCGTCATCTACAACGTCGACCCGGCGACTGCGGCTATAACATCGGTCGCGGCATTGCTCACCGGCGACACCTTCCGCGTGGGTGCACCGCTTCCGATGGGATACGATGTCTATAACGTCCCCTATGCGTATCGGGACCGGTATTACGACACTCCGGACGCCTATTACCGATATGCCGATGGCTATGTTTACCAGGTCAATCCTGAAACCATGCTGATCGCGTCCGCAATCCAGCTCGCGCTGTGATTCCGGCTTCGATAATGGAGGGTCGTATGCGCATTCGAACGGTTTTTGCCGTGACGGTAATGGCCGCGATCATGCCCCTTGCCGCCTGTTCAGACGGGTCAGCGGATAAGGTGGCGAGTGAGCGCGATAGTCAGGGCACGGAATCGCTTGCCCAAGCGATTAAATCCGATGGAGATTTATCGGTACTGGCCGGTGCCATAAACAGCGCCGACCTCGCAACGGTGTTTGATGGCAAAGCGGATTATACCATGCTCGCCCCAAGCGACGATGCTTTCGGCAAGTTGGGCGACGCGAAGGGCGAACTAAGCAAACCTGAGCACAAGGCGGCGCTCGCTGCGCTTCTTCGTGAGCACATCCTTCCCGGCACGATCACTCCGGAGGATATTGCGAAATCCCTGGCCGCCGCAAATGGCAAGAGCATCTCCATGGCTACCATGGGTAGCGGCGCTGTGACCTTTTCGAAGCAGGGCGACAAGATCATAGTCACAAGTCCCGACGGCCAGCAGGCTTCGCTGAGCCCAGCCATCCGCGCACGCAATGGCGTGATAATCCCGGTGGATTCACTCCTCAAGCAGTGGACGGGGGCTACCTGACCTTAACAGAGACGCGCCAGGCGTAGCGGAAGTATTCAGGTGGGAATGCGCGTCTTTCACTCAACCCTTCGGATCACCGTTTCAACGGTCGCGACCTTCAGCCCTATGCGCTTATAAATCATGCGGTTTTTTGCCGTCCGGCCATCGGGCTGAAGCGTGATCCATTGCTCTACCGACGGGCCGTCCTTCATGGTGTAGCGCAGGTGCAGGGTCGTGTCGGTGACATCCCCGGTCACGGCGCCCTTCACGTCATTGATGGTGCCTGTAATCCGGTTTCCCCCGGACCTGACCAGCCGCCATGAGCGGCGGCGGGCGGGTTTGCCCTGCTCCTCAACCGTCTGGTCCAGAAGCAATGCGCCGCTGGCATCCTTGCGCCCCTCACTGCGATCCCGAACGGGGTGCTTGCCGGACATGATGACGTCCGCGGTGCCGGACCCTTCGGTCGTGCCGATGAAGAAGCGTTCGATCGCGGGGGATGAGCCGGAACCGGATTCAGCGGAAGCAGCCAGCAGTGTCAGCGAAGCGGCAAGTGCGGCAATGAGCAAGAAAAGCGTACTCCAGCAGGAATGTCATTAACCCGCGTGCCGCACGCGGGTTCCGTCAAGCTTCCAGTTCGACGTCCCAATAGAGCCAGTCGCGCCAGGTTTCGTGGAGGTAGTTTGGCGGAAAGCCGCGGCCGCGTTCCTGCAGCTGCCAGTTCGTCGGACGGATTGGCTCGATCAGCAGCGGCATATGGGCCTGTTTCGGCGTGCGTCCGCCCTTGCGCATATTGCACGGCGCGCAAGCGGTGGCGACGTTCTCCCAGCTGGTGCGCCCGCCCAGCCGCCGGGGGACGACATGATCGAACGTCAACTGGGCAGGGCTGCCGCAATATTGGCAGGAAAAACGGTCACGCAGGAACACATTGAACCGGGTGAAGGCCGGGAACTCGCTGGGCCGCACATATTGCCGCAGGGCAATGACAGAGGGGACCTGCATCACCCAGCTGGGTGAATGGACAACCCGTTCATAGCTGGCGACGATGTCCACCCGTTCCAGGAAAACCGCCTTGATTGCCGTCTGCCAGGGCCAGAGGCTGAGCGGATAATAGGAAAGCGGCGTGTAGTCAGCGTTCAGGACAAGCGCGGGGCAATCCGAGAGATGTCGGGAGGGGTCATCCCCCGCGCTGCGGAACCGTGCCGCGCGCTCGATCAGCTCCGACTTGAGCATGGCCTCCAGTCGCAGGCGTCCGTGAAAGTTTCGAGACAGCGCATAAATGGGAATCAATACTTATGAAGACTCTTCGTCAACCCTTGCCGTGACCCGCAATCCACAACAGAAGCAAAAGTGTGATCATCCGAACACGTTTTGCCCCCAGCCCCAACGGCCCACTGCACCTCGGCCATGCCTATGCCGCGGTGGTTGCGCATGACATTGCGCGGGCGCGCAGGGGGCTCTTCCTGCTGCGGATAGAGGACATTGACGGGACGCGCAGCCGTCCTGAACTGGCCGATGAATTTCGCGATGACCTGAGATGGCTGGGGCTTGACTGGGACGGCGAGGTGGTTTGCCAGTCCTCCCGCCTCGAAAACTATCGGTTGGCGGGGGAAAGGCTGAAGGCGATGGGCCTGCTCTATCCTTGCCGCTGCACGCGGGCAGACATTGCAGCCGCCGCAACCGCATCGGGACCAGATGGGCCGATCTATCCCGGCACATGCCGTGAAAAGCACGTCGATCCCGAAGGCGCCCAGTGGCGGATCGACATGGCAAAAGCCGCTGCTCTTGCCGGGCCGCTGAGCTGGGAGGACGAACTGGCCGGCTTCCAGCGCGCGACGCCTGAGATTTTCGGCGACGTCGTGCTCCTGCGCAAGGAAGCTCCGGCCAGCTATCACCTCGCCGCGACGCTGGACGATGCGGCGGACGGCATTACGCTTGTGACACGCGGCGCGGACTTGTTCGCAGCCAGCCACGTCCATCGGCTTCTGCAGGCGCTGCTCGGTCTGCCGGTGCCGAAATGGTATCACCACGGCTTGCTGGTGGAACCTGATGGCAAGAAGCTCGCCAAGCGGCGCGGATCACCTTCGCTGGCTGACCGGCGGCATGCGGGAGAGAATGGCAGGACTGTTGCGGATGCCCTGCGAGCCCACCGCTTCCCTGCTGGTATTTCGCTCGTCGAACGCTTAGATGGAACGGTATGAACACCTTTCTAATCATCGTGCTCATCGGGCTGGTCGTCATGGTTGTAGTCAGCCTGGTGCGCGGCATCATCGCCTTCCTGAACAGCGCCAAGGAAGACCTTGAGCGTGACCCCCGCGCTGGCGCGACCGAGATGCAGCTTCGCCAGAACAAGATGATGTTCGCCCGCATCAAGTATCAAGCGCTGGCGATTGCGGTTGTCGCGATCCTGATGATGCTCGCGCGCTGACAAGCAGGCGGGGCGCAGCATCGTGGTAAAGCTGAACAAGATCTACACGCGCACCGGTGACACGGGCACGACCGGCCTTGTCGATGGTTCTCGCATCGCCAAGCATGCTGCACGCATGGAGGCCGTGGGATCAGTGGACGAAGCGAACAGCGCCATCGGTCTGGCGATAGTTGCGCTCTCGGGCGACGTTCACGCCGCAACCCTCACCCGCATCCAGAACGACCTTTTCGATCTTGGCGCTGACATTGCGACGCCCGGTGATGACTTCACGCCATCGCAGATGATGCTGCGCATTGTGCCCTCGCAGGCAACATGGCTGGAAACTGAGATCGACGCGCTGAACGAGGCGCTTTCGCCTCTCACCAGCTTCATCCTGCCGGGCGGCAGCGAGGCGGCGGCGCGGGTGCATGTCGCGCGCGCCTCTGTCCGGCGCGCGGAAAGGGCGATGACCGCGCTGGCAGCAGAAGGTCCGGTCAATCCGGCGGCACTGGCCTATGTCAACCGGCTGTCCGACTACCTCTTCGTGCTGAGCCGCGCCGTGAATGCGGCAGGCTCTGGCGACGTCCTTTGGGTTCCGGGTCAGAACCGCTAAAATCATATCCCCCGGGAACTGCCGACTCAGCCTGCGCGTCTTGTCCATGACGCGCCTGTACGCGGAACGGAGAGTGTATGATGATCGGAGCACGCGACCCCTACCCTGCCCCCGAAAACGATAACAGCGAGCAGGAAGACGAAGAGGCCCAGGCCCAGACTGTTGCCGATGAAGCCCTTGGCAGGGCTCCCACTTCGGAAGGCCTTTCCGACACCGAGAAGGTAAGCAGCGGCGACGATAGCGACGACGCGCAGGATCTTGTCGACCACATGCGGCAAATGGAAAGTAGCGGCCGCATCGACATGAGCGCCTACCGCGGCGAACGGAACGATGACGACGAGGAAGGCATGCTGGGCCCCGACGGAGACGAAGAGTAGGTCCTCCCTACTTGCTGTCCTTCGCCCAAGGGTTCGCCGGATGCTTCGCTAGGTGATCCACCGGCCCCGAACCCGGGTGAACACGCACGGCCGTCTCATCGGCCGACGGCACGGAGCAATAGGCGGTGACAAGCATCATTGCCGCCCACCACAACGCCTTCCAACGGTTGGCGAAAACGGTGTTGAGTTTCGGCCCGAACATGATCCCGCACATAGCAGCGCAGGGTTAATGTTCGGTGCCGGCCTCGCGCCTCAGTTCATAAAGCAGGTCCAGCGCCTCACGCGGGGTTAACGCATCTAGATCCAGCGCCAGCAGCCTTTCACGCAACCCATTGCTCGCCGGTTCGACGTGGGCTTCCATGGCAGCGGCGAACAGCGGCAGGTCGCCCAGCCCCGCGGCCAGCCCGCCGGTTTCGGCGCGCGTTTTTTCCAGCCGGTCCAGCACGGCGCGGGCGCGGGCTACCACCGGGTCTGGCACGCCTGCCAGCCGCGCGACGGCCAGACCATAGCTGCGATCAGCCGCGCCTTCCGTCACTTCGTGCAACAGGACAAGGTCGCCCTTCCACTCGCGCGCGCGGACGTGATGGAGCGACAGCGCCTCGCAACTGTCCGCCAGCTTGGCGAGTTCGTGGTAGTGGGTGGCGAAAAGGCAGCGGCTGCGGTTTGCACCGTGCACTGCCTCTGCAACGGCCCATGCGAGCGCGAGCCCGTCATAGGTCGACGTGCCCCGGCCCACTTCGTCCAGGATGACGAAGCTGCGCGGCGTCGCCTGCGCCAGGATCGCTGCCGTCTCCACCATCTCGACCATGAATGTCGAGCGACCCCGCGCGAGATTGTCCGAAGCGCCGACGCGGCTGAACAAGCGGTCGACCAGACCGACCGTGGCCGAAGTCGCGGGTACGAAGCCGCCCGCCTGTGCGAGCAAGACGATCAGTGCGTTCTGCCGCAGGAAGGTCGACTTACCGCCCATATTCGGGCCGCCGACGAGCCACAGCCGATCCTCCTCGGACAGACGGCAATCGTTGGCGACAAACCGCTCTCCCGAGGATGACAGCGCCGCCTCGACCACCGGATGCCGCCCGCCTTCAACGACAAACACAGGCTCTGCGACGATGTGCGGCGGGCTCCAGCGCCCTTCCGCCGCGCGTTCGGCCTGACCGGCAGCAACGTCGATGCGGGCCAGGGAAGCGGCGGTAGCGGCGATGGCATGGCTCGATGCGACGGCGGCGGCGACCAGATCCTCGAAGTGCGCTTCTTCGGCGGCAAGCGCATGGCCGCCCGATTCGGCGATGCGCGTCGCCTCCTCATGGAGGGCGAGTGCATTGAACCGCACCGCGCCCGCCATGGTCTGACGATGGGTAAAGCCGCTTTCCGGCGACATCAGCCGGTCAGCATGCTTGGCGGGAACCTCGATAAAGTAACCTAGCACGCCGTTGTGGCGAATCTTCAGCGCCGTGATGCCAGTATCGTCACGGTAACGCGTCTCCAGCGCTGCGATGGCGCGGCGGGCATTGCCGGAAATGCGCCGCAATTCATCCAACGCGGCGTCATATCCTTCGGCGATGAAACCGCCCTGCGAACGCTCGGTCGGCGGCGCCGGCACCAGCGCGCGGGAATAGAGATCGACCAGCGCCCCATGCCCGGCCAGCGACGGCAGCAATGCGCCCAGCAGCGGCGGCAGATCCTGCCGGGTGGCGAGGTGGTCATGGATGCGACGCGCCTCAGTCAATCCGTCGCGCAGTTGGCCAAGATCGCGCGGGCTTCCCCGCCCAGCCACGACACGGCCCAGTGCCCGGCCCACATCGGGCAGCGCCCGCAGCACCGCGCGCAAGTCCTCGCGCAGCAGCGCATCGTCGTGGAGCCAGCTCACCAGCGCCAGCCGATCGTTGATCGCCGCAATGTCGGTGAGCGGCGCGGACAGGTCTTCGGCAAGCTGCCGAGCGCCCGCTCCGGTCACGCAGCGATCCACTGCCTCGACAAGGCTGCCACGCCGCCCGCCCTGGCTCGATTGCAGGATTTCGAGGCTGGCCCGGGTCGCCTCGTCCATCGCAAGGTGTGCCTCGCCCGCCCGCGCCAATGGCGGCAACAGCAGCGGCAAGTTACCGCGCCCGACATGCTCCAGGTAGGAAAGCAGCCCGCCAGCTGCCGCCAGCATGGCGCGGGTGAATGTGCCGAATCCTTCCAGCGTCGCCACACCGTGTGCCGTCTTTAGCCGCAATTCGCCGCCATCGCTGCCAAAGTCGCGCGCCGGGCGGTGAATCGATTCGTAAGGGGCACCTTCCCAGCCATCGGGAACGACAATCTCGCTCGCGCCCAGCCGCGCCAGTGCAGCGCCGGCCCGGTCAGACGCGCATTCCTCAAGCTCCATGCGCCCCGTCGAAATGTCGCAGGAGGCAATGCCCACGGTGCCGCGCAGCTCGCACACCGCCGCCAGCACATTGGCGCGGCGCGGTTCCAGCAGCGATTCCTCGGTCAGGGTTCCCGCCGTAACGAAGCGGACAATGTCGCGCGCCACCAGCGCCTTTGATCCGCCGCGCTTCTTGGCTTCTTCAGGCGTTTCAACCTGTTCGGCGATAGCGACCCGGCAACCGGCCTTTATCAGCCGCGCAAGATAGCCTTCCGCCGCATGCACCGGCACACCGCACATCGGGATCGGCGTGCCATTAT
>JBEVKC010000026.1:0-30143 GCA_040509895.1 Novosphingobium sp.
TCAGCCTGCTCGCGATCATAATCCGCAAGGGCTTTTGTCACCACATGATGCTGGTGGCGCAGCGCCAGCTCATGGTCATGATAATGGAACTGCTTGATCTGCCCGCTGTCGAGCGCGCGCTGGATGCGTTCCAGCGTGGAGAAGTCCTCCATCACCACGTCGCGGAACTCGACCATGGTGTTCTCCTGCCCAAAGCGTTCCGCCGCCGTCCGCGCCGGGCGGACAAAGACGCGCTGCTGGTAAACGCTCTTGTTCGGGCCCAGCGGCCAGACCTGATGCGCGGTGTACATACCCGCAGACAGGGTGAAGCCGATGGTTGGGAAGAACATGATAAGGTCCACCGTCCACCACGGCGAACGGGTGGGATTGATCCCCTTGGGCAGTTCATAGCCCTTATCGTCCACCGCGACGTTCTGGGCGGCGGCGGCATGGAAATAGGCGAGCTTCTGCACCGGCTTTGGCTCACCCATCACGCTGTAGTGCGAATTGGTGCGGTGGTTGCCCTTGATCTCGGTATCGAGAAGCCGCCCCATGATATTGCCTGACGCCATCATGGTCGGCGCAGCCGAGTTCGGGTGCAGCACGGGGATGTGATAAACCTCTGCGGGGCTGTCGTTCACCAGCTTCCAGTTACAGTTTATCTCCGTTTCGAACTGATAGAATTCGGTACAGGCGCCCCAGGGATATCCGGCGACATCCGCGCCCTGCTCGCCCAGGAATTCCTCAAGGCTCTGGTGCGGGTCATCGACCGGGCTGACCCAGATGAAGCCCTCCCACACGCCCATCGGCACTTCCTTCAGGCCGTTGCAGCTCTTGTCGACGCCGAAGAAGCCTTCCTCATCGCGGATGCGGGCGAGTTTTCCTTTCAGGTCGTATGACCAGCCGTGGAAGCGGCACATGAAAAGGCCATTGGAGTGCCCGCTTTGGCGATGCTCGACCACATTGCCGCGATGGGTGCAGACATTGTGGAAGGCGTTCACGTTGCCGTCGCGGTCGCGGCAAACAAGGATCTCCTGCTGGAAGGTCGGCATGTAATAGGTGAAGAAGTCGCCCGGCTTGGCGACCTGTTCCACGCGGCCGATCATGAACCAGCTGTGCTTGAAGATGGCCTCCATCTCTTTTTCGTAGATGGCGGGGTCGTGATAGACTGCGGTGTCGACCGGGCCGGTGCCGAGTTCCGGATATTTGGCGGTAAGGCCGATGCCGGGGACCGGCGGCTTGCTGATCTCGTTCATCGCGCGGGGCCTTTCACGCCTGCGCCGCGGTGTCATGGATTTGCCGCAGGAAGCGGATGCGCTCCACCGGGAAACCGTCATAGACACGCGGGTCATTGTACCATTCGACTGCCGGGGCCACCTCGGCCAGCGCCAGCATCAACTTGAGCAAGCGCTCGGCGTCGTCCGGAACGCTGCCCAGTTCGAACTCGCGCAGGTGCGCCAGTGCGGCTTCGCCCAGCGGCAGCATGGTGTCGTAGAGGGCCCTCAGCTCCTCGATACCGCTGGCCTGCCGCTTCGCCATGCGCGCGGCGGCATCGGGCAGGACCCAGTCGGCCACGAAAGGTTCGGCAGCCTCAAAGCCTGCAGGCAGCAACCCGGTCATCCCAGCCTCCGGATCGGGTCGGAGCCGTCCCAGCCTTCTGCCGCCTTACGGAACTCGCCGAAGACCATTTCGGCGACGGGATTGGCGGTGATCAACTCGGTCATGAAGCCCAGCGACTCGATCGTGTCTACGTAGCAGGTCTTGGCCCCCATCATCAGGCCTTCGAAAACGACTTCCGCGCCCTCTGCGACATAGGCCGCCTTCTGCTCGTCATAGTCGGTGCAGTAGAGCGCGGTGTGGTGAAAGCCGAAGCCGCCTGCGGGGACGACTTCGTTCCAGATGCCGGGTGCATCGCCGATGGGGCAGATCAGTTCTATCTGTTGCTCGCCGAACTGGCCGATGGCGGCGCGGTGGGGCGGGACGTCGGCGGGCTGGCCACGATAGGTGCTGTCGGTGAAATGCACGTCCTCGAACACGAAGAACGGGCCGGCGCCAGTAGTGCGCACCCAGTGGTCGATGGCGGCCTCAAGATCCGGCACCACCCAGCACAGTTGCATGTAATCCTTGTTGCGCGCCTTCGGCTGCATATCCCGCAATCTCCCAAGCATCGCTCTGCGGCGACGTGAGGGAGAGTGGTACTAGACGACTGTCGGCGGCTCAACTGCAAGAGGCCGACGGCGTGACGATTTCAAACGGCTGTCACAAGGCCCGAGAGAGCAGCATTTTGACGTTACCGGACAACGATTGCCGGATCGCGTCGGACGACCAGCTTTCCGGATCGAACAACATATGGGTCGAAATGCCCTGCACCAGATCGAAAAGCTGTGTGGCGATCCGTCGCTTGTCTGCGCAAACGGGTTCCAGCGCGGTGATGAAGAACTCGATCCGCGTCAGCACTTCCCCGATCCATGCCCGCAGCTCGGCAGCAAATTCCGGCGCGTCGAGCGAGCGTTCCCAGAAGGCGACGCAGGCGCGCCATCCGGCCCGGTCCTCTGGCTCCAGCGCCGTCATCGAAAGCAGGAAGCCGACCAGATCGGGCGGCTGCCGCGCGGCGCATTCCTCGAATTTCGCCCGATTCAGTTCGCCCAGCAGGCGGAAGGCGGAGAACAGCAGGTCCTGCTTGTTCTCGAAGTAGTAGGTGACGACCGCCGTGCTGAAACCCACTTCGGCGGCGATGCGGCGCACGGTCGCTGCCTCAAGCCCCTCCCGCGCAATGACGCGCAGGACGATTTCGGCAATGCGGTGCCGCCGGGCCTCGTGGTTTTCGGCGCTCAGGCGGCCTTCCTTTGCCGCTGCGATTCAGGCGGCAGGCGGTCGATCACGAAAGCCCCGTCGCGGATCACGGCCTTGAGGTGTTCCTGCGGGCGGGCGAGGATCGACAGGTCGGCCAATGGATCGCCATCGACAACGATCAGATCCGCCAACGCGCCTGCCTCCACGACGCCAAGCTTGTCGCGCCCTCCGGTCAGGGCCTCGCCGGCGTTCTTGGTGCCCCAGCTGAGGATTTCCGCGGGGGAAAGGCCTGTGCCCATCCCATTGTAGAAGGCAAACTCCCGCCCATAGTCGCCGACCTTGTGGTCTAGCGGATCGTCTTCCAGCACGTCGCGGAACACGCCGCTGTAGTCGTCACCGGTCAGAATGCGAACGCCCGCCTTCTGCGCCACTGGCAGCATGGCGCGCACATTGGCGCAGTCGGCCTGCAGAGCCGCATTGCCCCAGCCGAGCTTAACCATGCAGTCGGTATAGACCTGGCTTGGCACCCAGAACGTGCCGCGTTCCGCCATCATGGCGATGATATCTTCATCGATCTCGTCGGCATGGTCGATGATATCGACGCCAATTTCGACGCATTCGCGGATCATCTCCTTCGTTGCAGAGTGCGCCCGCACCAGCGCACCGCGCATGTGCGCTGCTTCCACCACGGCCGCGATCTCATCGCGCGCCATGTTGCGCGCCACCGGCCAGGGGAAACCGCCGTGACCGGAGCTGGTGAAGATCTTGATCGTCTCTGCCCCGCGCCGGATGAATTCGCGCACCATCTTGCGCATGTCTTCGGGTCCATCGACGAAAACATCGGTGCCCGGGCCATCAAAGCGCCGCCACCATTTCTTGCTGTCATTGACGTCACCGGTCGTGCCGATGTGCGGGCTGCAGGCGCGGATGCGCGGGCCGGGTATGATGCCCTCGGCAATGGCCATCTTCAGGCTCGCGTCGATGTCGTGCCCGCTGGAGGCGCCGACAAAGCCGGTGAAGCCGCTTTCCAGCAGGACGCCGCAGTTGCGAACGCCGATGGCCATGAGCACGCCGGGCGGGCGCTCCTTGCCCAGTGGTTCGCCGTCCATGCCCTCGGCCAGCGTGAACTTGTAGAAATCCGAATGGAAATGGCAGGTGATGAGACCCGGCATCAGTGTCATCCCGCCAAGGTCGATGGCGTCACCTTCTGCCGGTTGATCCGAGACCGAGACGATGCGATTACCCTCGATCGTTACGGTCTGCAGCCCCGGCAGCGCCTTGCTGCCATCAAAGACGCGAGCATTGGTGAAAGTCAGCATGGCAGTTCTCCCGCTCTTTTATCCAGCATCGCCAGAAGCGTCGCATTGAACGCTTCTGGCCGTTCATACATCGCCCAGTGTCCCGCATCCGCGATAACCCGGAAATCGGTGTCGGGATGCGAGCGACGGATCACTTCTTCCTGAACCCGAGGGTCGGGATGGGGCCGATCAAGTTCACCCCAGATGGCATCCACCGGCACCGGCACGTCGGGCAGAACCAATGCCAGCTTGTCGGGCAGCACAAGCTCCTGCGGATTGATGGTACTGCGCTTTGCATTGCGGACCAGCAGGTGAATGGCGAGGTCGTCCGCGCTTTCGGGATGGTGCAGCATCAGGCCGAGAAGATTGCTCTTCAGTGCGGCCCGGCGTTCCTCACCCTGCAAGCCGCCAACGCGCTGCAAGTTTACATGCCCATCCGGCGTATCCAGCCCGCCGCAGCCGACGATTATCACGCGGCGGACGAGTTCAGGATAGGAGGCCGCAAAATAGCTGAACGCAACGCCGCCGAATGAAAAGCCGACAAGGTCGACCTGCCGTCCGGGGCCCAGGATTTCCCGCAAGCCTTGTACCAGCACGGCCGAGATGCCGGCATGGTCGGGCGTCTCCGG
This sequence comes from Novosphingobium sp., assembly GCA_040509895.1. Classification (GTDB taxonomy): domain Bacteria; phylum Pseudomonadota; class Alphaproteobacteria; order Sphingomonadales; family Sphingomonadaceae; genus Novosphingobium. The sequence goes on from JBEVKC010000026.1 coordinate 4,700, forward strand.
ATCATCTGAATCGCCATGCCCCGGCAAATCAGCGGCGATCACCAGCCGCCCGGACTCCACCAGCGCATCGATGTTGCGGATCCAGTGCGACCATGCTCCTTGCGCGCCGTGGCCCAGCACGACGGGCGCGCGGCCCGTGTCGCTGCCCCAGATGCGCCACGCCATGGTGCCGTCGGCACAGGGTGTTTCCACCCGCCGGGCGCGGCCTTCGATTTCGGCGACGATTGCGGCCGGATCATTGGCAAGGGTGGCCGCGGTGTTCATCGGTAGCGGCCTCCGATCACGGCATCCTTCGGGAAGGCGGCGTCGATGGCGGCGAAGTCGCTGTCGGTCAGCGCCAGATCAACCGCCGCGATGTTCTCTTCCAGCCGCTCCAGCCGTCGCGTGCCGGGGATGGGGACCATGTCATCGCCCTGATGCAGCACCCAGGCGAGAGCAAGCTGCGCAGCCGTGCAGCCCTTCTGTGCGGCCAACGCCTGCAACGCCTCTACCAGCCGGTAGTTGTGCGCCCCGGCCTCTCCCGAAAAGCGCGGCATGGTGTGGCGGAAATCGCCCTCCGCCACGGTGCCGGGCTTGACGCTGCCGGTCAGGAACCCGCGCCCCAGCGGGCTGTAGGGGACAAGGCCGATGCCCAGTTCGCGGATCGTGGGCAGCACTTCCGCCTCGATGTTGCGGCTCCACAGCGAATATTCGCTCTGCAGCGCAGTCACGGGCTGGACGGCATGGGCGCGGCGGATCGTCGCGGCGTCAGCCTCGGACATGCCGAAGTGCTTCACCTTGCCCTCGCGGATGAGGTCGCCAACCGTTCCGGCGACATCCTCGATCGGCACGCCGGGATCGACGCGGTGCTGGTAGAACAGGTCGATGTGGTCAGTGCCCAGCCTTTGCAGGGAAGCTTCGCAAACCTCGCGGATATGGGTGGGGCGGCTGTCGAAGCCTTGCGACGTCTTCTCGCCCTCGACCAGCTTAAAGCCGAACTTGGTGGCGATCACCACGCTGTCGCGAATTCCGGCCAGCCCTTTGCCAAGCTGCTTTTCATTGAGGAACGGGCCATAGATTTCTGCCGTATCGAAGAAGGTAATGCCGCGGTCATAGGCGCCGAGCAGCAGGTCGGCCGCAGCTTCCATCGAAAGCGCATCGCCATAGGCGCCGCTCAGGCTCATGCAGCCAAGGCCGATGGCCGAAACCTCTAGCCCGCCACCTAGCACACGCTTCTTCATTTCCGTCTCCCTTTGTCCCAACAATGGCACCGGAGAAGTGACATATGCAACAAGCAGTCTCTCAAGGTGGCCCTTGCAGGTGCCAGAACCAAGGCTAGATACGCAGCAAGGCATGACCGGGAGAGAATGAATGGCAGAGGAACTGGCCGGCAAGGTCGCAGTGGTGACCGGCGCGGCAAGGGGGCTGGGCAAGGGCATCGCGCAGATGTTCGTGGCCGAGGGCGCGAAAGTGGTGATTGCTGATCTTGAGGAAGAGGCTGGCCGGGCCACTGCCTCCGAACTGGGCGATGCCGCGCGGTTCTTCCGGACGGACGTGTCGCAGCGGAATCAGGTGCAGGCACTGGTGGACTATGCCGTGGCGGAGTTCGGCGGGCTGCATGTCCTCGTCAACAATGCCGGGATGAACGACAACGCCTATGGCCGGTTGCTGGATGACGAGTTTCCCCGGTTCGATCTGGTGATGAATGTCAACGTGCTGGGCACCATGCTTGGCACCCAGATCGCCGGGCGGCACATGGCGGCGAACGGCGGCGGATCGATCATCAACATATCCTCTCTCGGCGGCCTGCGCGCCGGGTTTGGCCTTCCGGTCTATCGCGCATCGAAGGCGGCTGTGCAGAACTTCACCCAGACGTCGGCCATCGAGCTTGGCGAGCACTTCATCCGCGTGAACGCCATCTGCCCCAGCAATGTGCCCACCGACATGGGCACGTTCCGCGATTCTCCCGGCGCCGATGCCGAAAAGCAGCGCCATATCGCTAACGTCATCCGCGAGGTCCGACTGGACGTGCAACCGATCAAGCGCGAGGGCAGGACCGACGACATCGCCAATGCCGCGCTTTACCTCGCCAGCGACCGCGCGAGCTATGTGACGGGGCAGATCATCGCCGTGGATGGCGGGGCCGGAGCGGGCGATACCAAGAGCCTGGTCGCAGCGATGATGGCGGCGAAGGCGCGGGTCGAGGCGGAATATTTGTGACGTCACCAGCGGCGCTGGACGCGCGGGTTCCACTGATTGCCGAAAGTTTCGAGCGACTGCTGGGCCGCCCCCTCGTCGAAGGGCCTGACGTGGTGGAGGCTCTGTGGAATGCGCCCGACGCGATCGTTGCGCATGGGATTGAGGCAGACCCGATCTTCTTCTTCGGCAACCGGGCGGCGCTGAAGGCATTCGAGACGAGTTTTGAGGATTTCATCCACCTGCCCTCGCGCCTTTCCGCCGAAGCACCGTCGCGCGGGGAGAGGCAGGAATTGCTCGACCGGGTGACGTCACACGGCTTCATCGATGACTACGCCGGCATCCGTATCAGCGCCAAGGGGCGACGCTTCCTTATCGAGAATGCCGTGGTCTGGAACCTGATCGACGCTGACGGAGTACGGCACGGGCAGGCGGCGACGTTTGCCGTCTAGCCCCGCCGCTTGAAGGTCAGCGGAAGGCTTTCGATCGTTTGCGTGGCAAGAGTCGGGAGATAGGCCAGCTCCTCCTCCGGCACGACCAGCCTGATATCCTTCAACCGCCGGATGATCTCTTGCGCCGCCAGCTTGATCTCCATGCGGGCGAGCGAGATGCCGACGCATTTGTGGATGCCCGAACCGAAGGTCAGGTTCGCCCCGACATTGCCCCGTTCGATATCCAGCTTGCGCGGATCGGGAAACTTGGCGTCATCGTCGTTGGCAGAGGCGTACATGATGCACAGCTGCGAACCCTTGGGAACGAGCGTGCCGCCCAGTTCCACATCCTGCATCGCGGTTCGGAAAAGCCCGTGGACCGGGGGCTGAAGGCGCAGCACTTCCTCGACAAAGCGATTCATGATGCGGTCGTTGTCGACCTGCGGATAGAGTTCGTCTGCCAGCCCCGGCTGCGTCGCCAGCACCCGCAGCAGGTTGGTGATCGCTGCCGCCGTGGTGTCATTCCCGGCGATCAGGAAGCCGCGGATGGTTGATACCTGCTCGTAGAAGGAAAGCCGCGGATTCTCGTCATCGGCAAGCTGGGCGTGGACCAGGTCTGATATCATGTCCTCGCGCGGGTTTGCCTCGCGTTCATGGATGTGGCGGATGATGAAGTTCTGCAGCTCGCACATGACCTCTGCATTCTCGAGCATGTCCTCGCGCGTTTGCATCCGGCCGATCTGGTCCAGCACTGCCTTCGTCCAGACAGCGACCTTCTCTGCGCCGACTTCCGCGTAGTCGAAGCCCATTTGTTCGCAGATGATGTGCGCGGTGAGCGGCCCGGCGATGTCCTTCATTCCGTCGCCAGAGCCTTTGGCCGCGACCTGCTCGACAAGATCGATAACGATCTGGCGGATACGCGGCTCAAGGTCTTTGACGCGGTGCGCGGTAAAGGCCTTTTCGGTGAGCTTGCGCAGGCGGGTGTGCTTCGGCGGATCAATGGCGAGGTCACGAATGAAGCCGCCGCCATCGCGGTCCATGATTGCTGCGAATTCGTCGAGGAAGCCGTTCGCGTAGCGATCCTGATAGCCATGCTCTAGCGAGAAGGTGACATCATCACCCAGCACCCGCACCGCGTCCGCATAGCGGGTGACAAGGTACACATCGAGGCCGGGATCGTAATAGACCGGCTTCTCCTGCCGCAGCGCGCGGTAGAAGGGGAAGGGGTCGTTGCGGATCGCCTCATCAAGGCGGGTCTCGCCGCCTTTCAGCTTCATGGCGGGCTCATTCATAGGATCTGATCTTCCATTCCGATGTGTCGAGGCCGCCGGTGCCGATGACCTCTGCTCCCGCCTCGTCCATTATCTCGTCCCAGCGCGCGGCGAGGGTCTCGACCGTCTGCGCTGGGTCCACGATGCCCTTGGTCCGGGCAATATAGGTACGCTGCACCGCTCCGCCCGCAGAATCTATGCATTCGCCGGTCACGGGGCAGTCCTCATGCGCCAGCAGGGCAACCACTGGCGACGAAAGCTCCGGCGGCATGTGCTCTTTCGCGGCGATCAGCAGCGGAGAGTCATCCTCCAGCATAGAGGATACCAGCCGGGTGAAGGCGCCGGGACTGATCGCGTTGACCTTGATCCCGTACCCTTCCCCTTCGGCGGCGAGGGTGCGGGTCAACGACCATACGCCGCCCTTGCTGGTGGCATAGGCGGCCTGGGCAGCAAATCCGGTCATGGCGGCAGAGGTGGTGTTGACGATGCGGCCATAGCGCTTGGCCCTCATGTGCGGCCACGCAGCGCGGCAGCACCACAGCGTGCCCATCAGGTTGACAGCGATGTGCCGGTCATAATCAGCCGCGCTCATCACATCGAGCGGCGCGCCTACCGAAATCGCGGCGTTGTTCACCAGGATGTCGATGCCGCCGAAGGCATCGAGAGCGGTCTGGATGATTGCCTCGGCACCATCAGCAGTGGCGACGGAGTGGGTGGAAGCGACGGCCTTTCCCCCAGCTGCGCGAATTTCCGCCGCTACCGCCTCAGCCGAAGCAATGCCGGGATAGTTCCGCATGGCCGGGTCGCTGCCAATGTCGTTGACTACGACATTGGCACCGCGTGACGCCAACAGCATGGCATGGGCGCGGCCAAGGCTGGGGTTGCCGCCCGCCCCGGTGACGATGGCCGTGCGATCGTCAAAGCGCAGCTGGTTCATTGCCCAGCCCTCATTGTGCCGTCCAGGCACCGTCCACGGCTATGGCCTGCCCGGTGACATAGCTTGCGCCCTCATCGCTGAGCCACAGCACGGTGTTGGCGATCTCCTCGGGCTTGCCCATGCGGCCGGTCGGGCTGGCGTTGAGCAGGGTCTTGAGCAAATCCTCGGACAATCCCGCGGTCATCGGCGTTTCGATCATCCCGGGGCAGACTGCATTCACCCGGATGCCCTGCCGTGCATATTCCAGCGCCGCCGCCTTGGTCAGCCCGACGACGCCATGCTTTGCCGCGCAATAGGCGGCAAAGGTCGCCGCGCCCGAAATGCCTGCGGTAGAGGCGCAGTTGACGATCGAGCCGCCGCCGCTGGCCAATATCCGCGGGATCTGGTGGCGCATGCAGTGCCACACGCCGGTAAGATCGACCGAAAGCACGCGGTGCCAGTTCTCCATGGTGCAGTCGGCGGTGAAATTGCCTTTCTCGCCGTCGATGCCCGCGGCGTTGAACACGGCATCCAGCCGGCCATAAGCTGCGACGGCCTGTTCGACCGTGCGTTCCACGGCAGCATCGTCAGTGACGTCACAGGCGATGAACATGCATTCGCCTTTTTGGCGCAGTTCTGCCTCGACCGCACGGCCTACAGCCTCCTCACGATCGACGAGTACCGTGGCATAGCCCTTGGCAACAAAGGCCGTCGCCGTCGCCTTGCCGATACCCGAGCTTGCCCCCGTCACGAAGGCGACCTTGCGTTGCGCTGCTTCTCCCATTCTCGCACTCCCGGAACTTGTTTGGCGGCACTTCGCCCCATTGGCTCTGCCCGGTCAATCACAAGAAGCTGCCATGCTGGAACAATGGTGGCGAATGTTCCAGCCAATGGCGGTGGACCTCTGCCTTTGCCGTGGGCATGGTGTCGGCCGAGGGGAGTATAGATGCAACAGGCCGAACCGCCTTCAACACTACCGGCAATGTGGCGCAGCGTGGTCTTCGCGCGCGCCGATCACGATGCAGTCGTGACCGTAGCGGAGACCGTTTCCTACGCGGAGCTTGACCGCCGTTGCGCCCGCATGGCCCGCGCGCTGCTGGCAGCAGGCGCAGGCAAGGGATCGCGTATCGCATTGCTGGCGCCGGATGGGATTTCCTGGATCACCGCCTTCCTCGCCTCTCTGCGGATCGGGGCGCTGGTCACGCTGGTCAGCACGCTCGCTACCCCGAGAGAGCTGGCGCACATGCTGCGGCACAGCGACGTGCAGTTCGTGATCTCCGCACGCCGGTTTCTGGCACATGACTATGGCGAAAAGCTCGCCGCCGCCTTTCCCGAACTTTCCGGGCAAAAGCCCGGCAAGCTGCGGCTGGAAGGGGCGCCCTACCTGCGCTCGATCTGGATCGACGATGCTGCGGGGCTTGAATGGGCGGAAAGCACCGACGCGTTGCTGGCCCTTGCCGATGCACCGGATGCTCCAAACGCTGCTCTGCTTGCCGCCATCGAAGCTCAGGTAACGCCGGGCGAGGATGCGGTGATCGTCTATACCTCGGGCAGCACGTCGATGCCGAAGGCCGTGGTGCACAGCCACTGGAACGTCGCGCGCCACCCGCCCGCGCTGGCACGACTGTTCCTCATCAAGCCCGAAGACCGCATGTTGCCGATGCTCCCCGCCTTCTGGCTGGGCGGGCTTGCCATGGCGATGCAGGTGCTGAGCCAGGGCGCCACACTTGTCTATCCCGCCTCTCCTGACATCGAGGTGGTGCTGGAAACGCTGCAGAAGTGCCGGGTCAACCGCGTCAACGGCTGGGGTGACGGGCTGGTACGGCTGCGCAATCTCGCCACATCGCGCGGTGTCGATGTTGACGCCATCGTCGGCCTCGGCCCGTTCCGCGATGAGGGCGGCGAGCTTATTCCACCGCCGCTGCAGTCGAACATGCTGGGCATGAGCGAGACTTTCGCGCCCCACAGCGCCGAGCCGCTCAACTTCCGCCTGCCTGAAGACAAGCCGGGCGCGTCGGGCCGCGCGGTCAACAACTATGAACGCCGCGTCGTCGATCCCGAAACCGGACAGGACGTGGCCCCCGGAGAAGTGGGCGAACTTCTGCTGCGCGGCGGCGCACTGATGAGCGGGTTCTACAAGCGGCCCCGCTCCGAAGTGTTCACGCCCGAAGGCTTCTATCCAACCGGCGATCTCGTGCGGATCGACGCCGATGGTTACCTCACCTTCGTCGCGCGGCGCGGGGACATGATCAAGACGCGGGCCGCCAATGTCTCGCGGCTTGAGGTTGAGGCAGCGATGAATGCGCTGCCCGGCGTGGCCTTGGCAGTGGTCACCGGCCTTGACGACGCGGAGTTCGGCCAGCTTGTCGCGGCGGCGGTCGTCCCCGCCGCGGGCGCCTCACCCACCGAGGATTCTTTACGCGCTGAACTTCGCGAAGTGCTTTCCAGCTTCAAGGTGCCCAAGCGCATCGTCTTCGTTGCAGAAGACGAGATCCCGCGCACCGCTACCGGCAAACTCAAGCTGCATGAACTTGCTCAGCTGATTTCTCAAAAGATCGGATAACACGTATGAATGACGGCAGGATTCGGCCGAGTGCGGAGGAGATTGTCCTCTATGAAAAAGATCCGGCGACCAAGATTGCAACGATCACGCTCAACCGCCCCGAGGCGCTGAACGCGCCCACCGCTGCGGCGCGCATCCGCTTTGCCGACCTGGTCCACCGGGCCAATGTCGATGATGACGTCAAGGTGCTGATCATCCGCGGTGCGGGCCAGCACTTCGGCAGCGGTGCCGACCTTGAGGAGCAGGCCGGGATGTACGATCCCGACGCCGACTATTCGCCGCTCTATGAATTCAAGATCGGTGAGGACGAGGGGGTGAAATACCCCCCCAAGGGCAGCTATCGCTACCTTGCCAACATTACCAATCTCTATGCCAATTCAAACTATGGCCTGCGCGCTCTGCAGGACTTCAAGAAGATCAGCATCATAGAGGTCAAAGGCTATTGCTATGGCTGGCACTTCTACCAGTGCGCCGATGCTGACATCATCGTTGCATCCGACGATTCGCTCTTCGGCCACAGCGCCTTCCGCTACGCAGGCTGGGCGGCGCGCATGTGGCAGTGGACGCTGATGATGGGCATCCGCAAGTTCCAGGAAATGGTCTTCACCGGCCGCCCTTTCACCGCCGAGGAAATGCGTGAGGTCAGCTTCGTCAACAGCGTTGTCCCGCGTGACCAGCTAGAGGCGGAGACGATGAAATATGCGCTCGCCTGCGCGCGCAACCGCCCGACCGACACCATTGTCATGCAGAAGACCTTCTTCGAGGTCTTCAAGCAGCATCAGGGTGAATACATGGGCAGCGTCCTTACCGGCTGGCTTGAATCCATGCTGCCACTGGTCAAGACAGACGCCGATGAACTGGGTGTCGATGCCAGCACCTTCGGGCAGGGCCTGTCCAACGCCGTGAAGGGCAATGACGTCAAGTTCCCGCCCGAATGGCGCATGAGTTACAAAGGCCGGGCAGCACAGGAGTAGCGGCAAGCCCGGCTCAAATTCACATGTCCGTCATGCTGAACATGTTTCGGGTTCCATCTCTGCCCGCAGGCCAAGGCTCGCTCCGGAGAAATGGGCCCTGAAACAAGTTCAGGGTGACCGAGCTGGAAGAACAAAGGCGCGCCGGCAGCGCGACAACACAACGATTACCCACTCGACGGGCGCGGCCCAGCGATATAGCGTAGCTCACAAATCAGAATAAGTTTCGGGAGAGATTGGATGCGCCGCAAGTCCTTTGGCATTCTGGCAACCGCTTGTGCGGCCTTGGCCCTTGCCGTTTCAACAAGCGGAATCGCGGATCCAAAGAGCGCATGGCCAAAAAGCTGGAACGTCGGCACGGGCGCCAACTGGACCGCGACGGGCGGCTCTGCCGATGAAACCGGCTTCAGCCAGCTTGAGCAGATCAGCACTGCCAACATCGGCCAGCTTGGCCTCGCATGGTCGCTCGACCTGCCGGGCGAGGTGACGCTGGAGGCAACCCCTCTTGCAGTGGATGGCACCATCTTCTTCAGCGGCAGCTATGCGGCAGTCTATGCTGTCGATGGCGTCACCGGAAAGTTGCTGTGGAAGTACGATCCGGAGACGTGGAAGCACAACCCGATGAAGATGCACTTCTCATTCGGCGCCAATCGCGGCGTAGCCTATGAGAATGGCCGGGTCTTCGTCGCCGCGCTGGATGGCCGGCTGATTGCGCTTGATGCCAAGACGGGCAAGGAATTGTGGGTCGCACAGTCGATCCCCGAAGGCGCGCTCAACATCAGTACCGGTGCGCCCCGCACGATGAACGGCAAGGTCATCATCGGCAACGGCGGCGCGGACTTTGGCGCGCGCGGCTTTGTCACGGCTTTCGATTCCGCAACCGGCAAGCAGCTATGGCGCTTTTACACCACGCCCGGCACGACGGAGCAGAACAAGGGCGATGCGGCAATGGAAGCCGCCGCCAAGACATGGGGCGCTGATTTCACCAAGCACGGCGGCGGTGGCGGCACTGTGTGGAACGGCATAACCTTCGATGAGAAGGCAAACCGGGTCTATATCGGCGCGGGCAACGCCGGGGCCTATGATCCCAATGTCCGCGACCCGGGCAGCAAAGGCGACAACCTCTATACGTCGTCGATCGTCGCGCTCGACGCCACCACCGGGAAATACATCTGGCACTATCAGGCAAACCCGCGCGATAGCTGGGATTACAAGTCGACGCCCAACATGCTGATGGCGACGCTGAAGATCGACGGCAAGGACCGCGATGTCCTGCTGCACGCCCCGACCAACGGCTTTTTCTACGTCCTGGATCGCAATACCGGAAAGCTGGTCAACGAACCCGGAAAGACCACGGTGATAACCTGGGCGAAGGGTATCGATATGAACACCGGCCGCCCAATTGAGGAGCCGAACATCCGTTACGAGACGGGCCTTACCGAAATCTGGCCGGGCGCAATCGGCGGGCACAACTGGCAGGCTATGACGTACAGCCCGAATACCGGGCTGGTCTATATTCCCGTGCACCAGATCGGCACCCGCTTCTCGCGCCAGAACGTCGGTGACAACGGCTTCAACGTGATGGGCCTGTCGGTAGAACAGTTCAAGGGCAAGCCTGGCGACGGCAAGGGCAGCCTCGTTGCCTGGGATCCCGTGGCGCAAAAGCAGGTTTGGAAGGTCCAGCACGAGGAGCTTTGGAACGGCGGCACGCTGGCTACGGCGGGCGACCTCGTCTTCCAGGGCACGGCGGACGGCTGGTTCAGCGCCTACAATGCCAAGACCGGCGAACGGGTATGGAAGTTCAACGCCGGGCTTGGCATCATTTCCGCGCCGATGAGCTTCAGTGTTGGCGGCAAGCAATATGTCTCTGTGCTGGTCGGTTATGGCGGCACCAGCGCGGCCTATGGCGATCTCATGAATGTCGGCTGGAAATACGGTGCCCAGCCGCGCCGCCTGCTGACTTTCGCGCTCGACGGGAAGGCGACGCTGGAACCCTCCGCCCCGCCGGACAAGGTGATCCACGCGCTTGACGATCCCGCGATCAAGCTGGACGAGAAAGCAATTGCTGCGGGTCGCGCGCTTTCGGTGCAATGCGCCGCCTGCCATGGCGTCGGAATGTCGTCGGCAGGATCGCCGGGGCCGGACCTGCGTGAATCGGCCATCGCGCTCGATCCGGAGAGCTTCAAGGCCCTGCTCAAGGAAGGGCCGCTGATGGAGCGCGGCATGCCGCGCTTCGAGGCGCTGACCGACGAGCAGATCAACCAGCTGTGGTCCTACATCCGCGCGCGTGCCCGTGAGGCGCTCGGCACAAGGAAGCCCGCAGACGACAAGCCGGCGCCTGTCCTGCTGTAGGCCAGTGTTTCTGCAGGATTGACGGAGAGCCCTGCGCACCGCATTGCCGGGACCATGGACAGCGAAGGCACACTCTCCCGCCTCGAAGCGGTGATCGCCAGCCGGCGTAGCGGCGACCCGGAGTCGAGCTATGTCGCGAAACTCAACGCGCGCGGCGTGCCGAAAATCGCGCAGAAGCTGGGCGAGGAAGCGGTCGAGGCGGTGATCGCCGCGATGGCTGACGACCGGCCGGGTCTGGTCGGAGAGGCAGCGGACCTGCTGTTTCACCTGCTGGTCCTGCTCGACGCCAAGGGCGTGCCGCTGGCTGAAGTGCTGGCCGAACTGGACCGGCGCGAAGGCATGTCCGGAATAGCCGAAAAAGCATCAAGGAAGCCGTAAATGCCGATCGACCCGAGCGAACCTTACGATGACCAGAACATCTTCGCCCGCATCCTGCGCGAAGAACTGCCTTCGTCTAAAATCTATGAGGACGAATGGGCGATCGCTTTCAACGACATCCGCCCGCAGGCGCCGGTGCACGTACTGGTCATTCCCAAGGGATCATGGGTGAGTTGGGACGATTTCACCGCCAAGTCGAGCGATGCAGAGATCGCCGGCTACATGCGGGCGGTAGGCAATGTCACTCGCCAACTGGGGCTTCAGGAGCAGGGCTACCGCCTGATGGTCAACATGGGCGGCCACGGGCACCAGGAGGTGCCGCACCTGCACATGCATATTTTCGGCGGGCGGCAGTTCTACCAGATGATCGCGGATTGATCTGAACCGCGCGCGTCCCGGCCTCCGCTGGCGAATGCGGACCTAACGCCGGTTGTGAAAAGCAAGACGGACAGGCCGGCGCTTTGATGCTCGGCACAACGAGCTTGGCTTCACGGTCAATCTCTTGCGAACGGCTTGCTGAGGAAACGCTGTGAACTCAAGCAAACTCGGCCCATTGCGTGCGAAGCAGCGGTGGGGCGGGCTCGCTCCCTGTCCACCTGCCCGAACGGAATCCAGGTTCGTCTAAAAAGAACCAGTCCTGGCTTCGCGGGAATGCGGTCGCCTTGTCCAAGGCGCCGGCCATAAGTGCGGGAGAGCGGCGTTCGCGAAACACCCCCGCACCCGTCTTGGTGCGGCGTATAACCAATATGGTTCGTCATGTCAAGCGAATTGTCCGTGTTAGGGTCGGTGGCGCGCCGGGAGGGCTTCGACTTCCTCCGGCGTCAGCAGGGTGACGGTCTGAACCTGGCAGGTCTGGCGGCCGGATGGCCCGCGCACCGACAGCGACGTGCCCAGCGCCGATCCCGTGCATACTGTCGAGCTTGGCCGGGTGTTCAACCTCATGCCGCTGGTCCAGGTAACATCCGGGCATGTGCCGAACAGGTCGAGGCGATATACATTGCGGCCTGCGCGAATGTTCACCGTGCGGCTGTCCACAGCCCTGAAATTCCGGACGCTCGACGTGGAAAAGCATTGCCGTCCGGAATTGGCGGCTGCCGAGGGCTCTGACGTATCAGTGCCGGCGCAGCCTGCGAGGGCCAGGGAAGCGATAGCCGCAAGGGCGCCCACCGAAGCTCTTGTCATGCGCACTTCCCTCCTGACGATGACGATCGTTAATAGTCTGCTGTGCCTGCACATTATTGCCGCGCAAACAGCAATTTATATCGGCAAAAGGGGCGATTCAAGCCGTTACCGCCAGCGTTAGTCTGCCCATGCCCTGGCTAATTTCGTCACTGCCGGCGTGATCCCAACGCTTGAGTGGCCCGCCCGTGCTGTGGTTTGCGCGGACGGTTCGTAATCTCTTGTGTCGTTCAGAGGGGGCGGGCCTGGCTAACGCTGGACTCACAGGACAATGACAAGGCGTGCACAAAATCGTGCGGGCCGCAGCCAGCGCCTTGCCCTGCGAGTCGCGCGGGCGGTAAGAGCGCCAGCATGACACCCGAACTCGAACCCGCGAGCGGCCGTTTCGACGGCCCTGTGCACCGGTTCGCCATCCGCGTCTATTTTGAGGACACCGACCTTTCCGGTGTCGTCTATCACGCCAAGTACCTGCGCTGGTTCGAACGCGCCCGCACCGAGATGCTGCGCCTGCTGGGGATCGAGCAGCGGGTCGTGCAAGAGGCGGGAGAGGGCGCCTATGCCGTTACAGAACTGAACATCCGCTATCTTGTCCCTGCCCGGCTTGACGATGCCCTGGTCATCGAAAGCAGCGCAGTGGAAATTCGTCCCGCAAGCTGCCGGCTGGTACAGCGGGCGTTCAAGCGGGACAGGCTTCTTGCCGAAGCGCGATTGCGTGTCGGTTTCGTCGGCGCGGACGGTCGCCCCCGCCGCCAACCTGCCGCATGGCGTCAAGCTTTTGCTTCGATAACGGCCTTTGCCTCCATAACCTCAACGGAAAATCCCGAATGACAATGATTGCCCTGCTTTCTGCCGCAGCCGGAGCGCCGACGCGGCTCAACCCGGTGCAGCTATTCCTTGATGCCGACATCGTCGTGCAGGTGGTCATGGCGGGGCTGGTGCTGGCCTCCATCTGGGTATGGGCGATTATCATCGCGTTTTCGCTGCGCTTTGGCGGCATCAAGCGGCGCTGCGATTCCTATGAGGCCGATTTCTTCAAGGCCAAGGACTTCGATGCATTCCAGACGGCACGCGGCAAGGGCGATGTTCCCTCGGCCAAGGTGACGGCAGCGGCGCTGGAGGAATGGCGTCAGTCAGTCGGGCAAAAGGTGGCGGACCGCGACGGCCTGCGCCAGCGCTTGGCCAATGCGATGGACACTGCCGTGGCGCAGGAATCCGACCGGCTGTCAGAGCGGCTGAACTTCCTTGCCACTGTGGGCGCGGTGGCACCCTTCGTCGGGCTGTTCGGCACCGTCTGGGGCATCATGAACAGCTTCTTCCAGATCGGCCAGCAGCAGAACTCCTCGCTCGCGGTGGTTGCACCGGGTATTTCCGAGGCGCTGTTCGCCACCGCCATCGGCCTGTTCGCCGCTATTCCAGCGGTTATCGCCTACAACCGCCTGTCGCACCGGGTTAACCGGTTCGAGGCGCGGCTGCAGCGCTTTGCCGACAGGTTCCATTCGTCGCTCAGCCGCGAACTGGACGGCCAGTAATGGGCATGGGCGTATCAGGCGGCGGACGCGGAGGCCGCAGGCATGGCCGCCACGGCCGCGCGCCGATGTCCGAAATCAACGTGACGCCGCTGGTTGACGTCATGCTGGTGCTGCTCATCATATTCATGGTGACGGCCCCGCTGATGAAGGCGGCCGTTCCGCTGGAGCTGCCGGACAGCCGCGCCAAGGCGATGGACGAGGATCAGAGCGAGGTGGCGATCAGCATCGCCCGCGACGGCGTGGTCTATATTGACCAGCTGGAAGTGGCCCCCGGTGAACTGGCGGACCGCCTTTCGGCCATCCCGCCCGGCCCCGACGGCAAGCCTCCGCTGGTTACCCTGCGCGCCGACAAGCTGCTCGACTATGGGCGGATCATGGCGGTGATGGGAGAGCTTAACCGTGCGGGATTCAATTCGATTTCGCTCGTGACCAATGCCTCTGCGACAGAGCCTGCGGTCAGCGAGCGTTCAGGCAGCGAGCAATAGCCGAGGAGTTATGGCGGCGGATGCGATGAGGGGAGACGAACGGATCGGGCTGGGGGTGGCGATTGCCGCCCACATTGGCCTTGTCGCGCTGCTTGTCTGGCGGCCGCCAAGCGCGCCCATGATCCCGCCGCCCGAGCGGATGGCCGTGACCTTCAGCGACAACGTCGGCCTGACCTCCACTTCGCCCGAACCCATGGCCAACGCCGCGCCGGACATGGCGCCGACCATTGGCGAAGCGCCCGAGCCGAAGCCGGTCGCACAGCCTGAACCGGCGCCGGTGCCAGCACCCCAGATGCGCGAGATCGCGCCGTCGCCGCCAAGGCCGGCGCCGAAGCCTGTGGCAAGGGTCCAGCCGGCACCGTCCAAGCCTGTGGCCAAGTCCGAACCCGCGCCCCCCAAGCCCAAACAGACAAGCGCGGCGCGTCAGCAACAGCAAGCGGATGCGGCGCAGCGGCCCAACACCAAGGCGCCATCAGGCGGAAGCCGCTTCTCCGATGCTTTCAAGACCGGCGTTCCCGGCGCAACCCAGACCGGCACGTCACGCAACGCGCCCGCTGCCGGTAAGGGGCCCTCGCAGGCATCGCTTTCCAGCGCCATTGCTCGGGAACTGAAGCCGAACTGGGTCGCACCTCAGGGTGCCGACGCCGAACAGCTTGTGACGATCCTTGCCTGGAGCCTCAATCGCGACGGCACGCTGGCCGGAACCCCGCGCGTCGTGCGGCAGGACGGCATTACCGATGCAAACCGCGCGCAGGCAGCCCGACATGCCGAACAGGCTATCCGCGCCGTGCAGCTTGCCGCGCCGTTCACCCTGCCCGAAGAATTCTACGATTCCTGGAAACGTGTCTCCAGTTTCCGCTTCGACAAGAGGCTATCCCAATGAAGCTGCAACTGCCGATCCTTTTCACGGTCCTAGCTGGCATCGCGATGCCGGTGCTGGCCCAGCCCGCGCCGACGATTGCCGTGCCACCGCCCGAGGAGGAAGGCGGTCTTTCGGGAGAGGTCTCCGACGAAAGCGAATGGCAGGACCTTGGCATCGCCATTCCGTCCTTCGCCACCGACGCTGACGTCGCAACCCAGACCAACGCCGGGTCCACCGCTGCGCTGGGCAACTCGATGGCGCAGATCATCACCGCCAACCTCAGGAACAATGGGCTGTTCAAGCCGGTCGGTCCGGAAAGCCTGCCCAAGCCGAGCTTTGCCCAGATCCCTGCGCCTGATTTCCCCGTCTGGCAGGGCCGCAGCGCGGAAATGCTGGTGCAGGGCTATGTGAAGGCCGCGCCGGGCGGGCAGATTACCGTCGGCTGCTATCTCTATGACGTCGCGCTGAAGCAACAGCTGGCCAAGGCCGGCTGGCAGGTGCCGCCGTCGGACTGGCGCCGTGCCGCGCACAAGTGCTCCGACATGGTCTATTCGCGCCTGTCGGGTGAGAACCCGTTCTTTGACAGCCGCGTCGCCTATATCGCGGAAACCGGCCCCAAAGGACGGCGGATGAAGCGGCTGGCGATCATGGATTCCGATGGCGCGAACCACCGGTTCCTGACCACCGGGCAGGCCACCGCGCTGACGCCCCGGTTCTCGCCAGATTACAAGGAGATACTCTATCTCTCCTACCTCAACGGCAATCCGCGCATCTATGTCTATAACCTGGAAACCAACAGCCAGCGGCTGATCACGCAGAACAACAACCCCACTTTGGCGCCGCGCTGGTCGCCCGATGGCAAGTGGATCCTCTATTCCATGGCCACGTCGGGCAACACCGACATCTACCGTGTTTCGGCACAGGGCGGGCAGAGCCAGCGCCTGACCCAGGGCCCCGGCATCAACATCGGCGGCAGCTATTCGCCCGATGGCAGCAAGATCGTGTTCGAAAGCGACCGTTCGGGCAGCCAGCAGGTCTATGTCATGAATGCCGACGGGTCTGGCCAAAAGCGCATCAGCTTCTTCGGCGGCCGTGCCGCGACACCGGAATGGAGCCCGCGCGGGGATCAGATCGCCTTTACCCATATCGTCGGCAACCTGCGCATCGCGGTGATGAACCCGGGCGGCGGCGGTCTGCGCTATCTGACCGACAGCTGGCAGGACGAGGCTCCGACATGGGCGCCCAACGGCCGCATTATCCAATTCTTCCGTACAGAAAAGGGCACCGGCAAGACCGCGCTCTGGCAGGTGGATCTTACCGGCCGAAACGAACGCCGCCTGCCGACTCCGGTCGACGGTTCAGACCCCGCCTGGGGACCGATCCGCCCCTGATGCGTTGATTGGCTGCAGATCAGACTACCCCTCCCCGTTCGATTAAGGAGAAAACCATGAACAACAGGGCCCGCATCCGCAACATCGTGATACTGTCCGCGGCGAGCCTTGCCCTTGCTGCCTGCGCCAGCAAGGCGCCCAAGCAACTGCCGCCCGATCCGGGCGTCGCGACCGAGACGACGACGAACGAGGGCCAGCTTGTCCAGCCCGGTTCGCAGGCAGACTTCCTTGCCTCGACCAACGGTGCGGACACGATCTTCTTTGATACCGACCGCTACAACATCGACAGCGTCGATGCCGCCGCCCTGCAGACGCAGGCGCAGTGGCTGATGCGCTATCCGCAGAAGCGCGCGACCGTCGAAGGTCATGCGGACGAGCGCGGCACACGCGAATACAACCTTGCGCTGGGTGAACGCCGCGCCAACGCGGCGAAGAACTACCTCGCCAGCCTGGGCATCGACGCATCGCGCCTGAACACTGTAAGCTATGGCAAGGAGCGCCCGCTGGCGCTGAGTTCGGATGAGGAAAGCTGGGCGCGCAACCGCCGTGCGGTGACCGTCACGATCGACTGATCCTGATCGCTTTTCGGACAAATCGGCACCGGCTCTCCTTCGCGAGGGCCGGTGTTTTCGTTTGATCTAAACGGAAATCAGCGAACGGAGGCGAGCAGTCCGTTTGCGGAAGGGAGCAGCGGCGCGGTTACCCCGACCTGTGTCGTCAGGCTGCCGGGCCCGATTGGAGCATGCGCTGCTTCAGTGCCGAACAAGACGAATCCTGCCATCATCAGCACGGAAAGGGCTGCGGAAATCGCCAGTTTGTCGCTCATTTGCGTCCTCGCGAATATACTCAGTTAGGTTACTATAAGCGTTGTTATTAGATTTTGCAATGCAGCATATAGTGCCTTGTCTGTTAATATTCCATGACAGGCTTATCCACTTGTGTGGCCGCACGAGGATTCTGCAATGCTGAATCGGACTTTCGAAGTTTCGGGGTTGCGATTCTGTGCCTCGCCAGCATATCGCCTTGGCAATGAACCGCGCCCGCCGATCAAATGACTGGGGATTCCCCCGCTGGCGTGGCTACGGCAGCGCTCGCGACGCCGTGAACGTCCGCCTGTGCGACCGTCAGGGATGTAGCGAGCCCGGCAATTGCCCCGCGCCGAAAAGCCCCAACAGCCCGGATCGCTGGTACTTTTGTCAGCAACATGCCGCCGAATACAACTCTGGCTGGGACTACTTCGCGGGCCTTACCGCAGAAGAAGCGGCAGAGCGCGAAGGCGCGGAACGCCAGACCCACTCAGGTTATCGCGAATCGGCGCACTATGGCTGGACCGGATCTGGCGATGGCAGTCGCAGCCGTGACGAGCTGCGCGCACTTGAACTGCTGGGGCTTGAACCTGACGCCGATTTTGATGCGGTGAAGAAGGCCTGGCGCACCAAAGCCAAGGAAGTCCACCCTGACGTTCGCCCGGGCGACGAAGATGCCGCCAAGGCGTTCCAGGCGCTACAACTGGCCTATGAAGTCCTGCGCGCCGCGGAGGAACGGCGCGAATGGAAGGGCGGCAAAGAGGCCTGACGCTTCAACTCGCCGCCGGAGCCGTTTCCTCGACCTTCCGCAAGACCGCCGTCTCTCGCTTGCCCCCCAACAGGAGCAGCAGCGCAGCGCCAATCAGCACGCCCGTGCCGGCAATCACCAGGTAAAGCTCGAAGCCGCCCGTGCGTGCCAGGCTGAAACTGAGCAGCGCCGCGCCCGATGCCGTAGAGAACGACATGGCACAGGTCAGCAATCCCATGACAGAGCTGTAGACCTGCACGCCGAAATGCCGGGCGACAAGGAAGGCCACGATGTCCCCTTCCGCACCGAAAGCAAACCCGAGGCAGAAAACCGCGAAGGTCAGGATCGCAGGTGCATCCCAGCTGGATGCGATGATGAACAGGCCAATGCTGGGCAGGCCAAGCGTGATGAAGCCGACGATATGCGGGCGGTAGCGGTCCAGCGCGATGCCGGCCACGAAACGGCCGACCAGCATGCCGACAGAAAGCGCGGTGAACATGATAGCCGCGCCTTCACCGGTAATGCCATTGTCGAGCAGCAGCATTTTGAGCTGCACCAGCATGATCGTCGCCGGAAGGTTGCACAGCAGCATCACGGCCAGCAGGATCCAGAAAGTGAAGGTGCGGAAGATCACCGGATAATCATCGCGCGCGCGCCGCTTGGGCCTGACGACGGGCAGGGCGTCCTGCTTTTCGCGCGGGATCAGCAGGAACACGATCACGCCTGCGATCACGCTGAACAGGGCCAGCGCCTGGTAGGCGGCCTGCCAGCCGTTCACTTCTACGTAGTGGTTGATGATCGGGCCCCCGATGGCGCCGAAAACCGCCGGTCCGGAGACCGCTATCGCCAGTGCCAGCCCCCGCGCCTTCTCGATGTGCTGGACGACAAGCCGGGTATAGACCGTCGCTGTCGTCGTGACGCCAAGAATGCTCTGGACAAAGAAGATCAGAACGTATGCGCGCAGGCTGCCGCCGATCATGCTGAAGGCGAGGTAGGTCAGCGGCAGCGTGACCATGCCGATCAGCGCGGTCTTGCGCACGCCCAGCACGTCGGCAAGGCGGCCGACGAAGGGGAATATGAAGGCGGTGACGAGCGCCAGGCTGCCGACCAGGGCGAAATCTTCCTTTGACCAGCCGGCATCGGCGACAAGCGTCGGCGCGATGGCGCTGGTCACGGTCCCAACAGTCGACATGCCGGTCGCAAGGCCCAGTGTTGCGGCAAGCAGCGGACGCCAGTTGTCCCGCAGTTCGGCAGTGTAGCTGATGGTCTCTCTCCCGGAGAATCGCGCAAATGTTGATCAGGCGTTCAGCGCCCGTTTTCCCGACCCTATTCGGGAAAATGACCCATCGGTCAACCTTGCGTGCGCTAGATGGCTCATAGCAGCGGGGCGATTGTCCAGATCACGCCTACGATGAGCAGGATACCCGCAAGGTCCAGCATCAGTCCGGCGCGCAGCACGCGCGTCAGGGAAATGTGACCTGTGCCCCAGGCTATGGCGTTCGGTCCGGTGCCGGAGGGCAGCATGAAGCCCCAGCTTGCGGCAAAGGCGGCAGGCAGGGCCAGCAGGATCGGGTCCGCCCCCAACGCGGCAACCAGCGCCCCTACCACCGGCATGATGCCGCTGGCCGCCGCGACGTTGCTGGCAAATTCCGTGATGATCACCACGAAGCCGACCAGCACCAGCGCCACGATGGGCAATGGCACCGCGGACAAGGGCAACAGCATTTCGCCCATCCAGCCGGCAAGGCCGGATTCGGTCATGCCCATGGCCAGCGCAAGGCCGCCGCCGAACATCAGCACGACGTCCCACGGTGCGCGGTTGGCCTCTTTCCATTTGAGCATGGGGCGGCCCGTTCCGTCGGGCAGCACGAAAAGCGTCAGACCGGCAATGGCGGCGATGGTGCCGTCAGTGACCGACCCCTTTGGCGCCACCATCTCAAGCAGCGGCTGCGCCAGCCAGGCCAGCACGGTCAGCGCGAAGACGGGGACAAGGCGGCGCTCTGGAACGGTCCAGCCTGCATCCTGCTCGATGGCGGTGCGGGCGGCGGCGGGGTCGAACGTGTCCTCATGCAGCCGGTGGACCCGCGCGATGATGAAGGCGGCAAGGATCACGCCCAGTATGACAACCGGCATGCCGAACAGGCTCCATTCGGCGAAGCTGATCCGCATGCCCAGCGTCTGCTCCAGCAAGCCGACGGCAATGGCATTGGTGGGCGTGCCAACCAGCGTGCCATAACCGCCCAGCGTTGCGGCAAAGGCCACCCCCATCGGCAGGGCCCCGGCAATGCCGTTCGTTTCACCTTCCTTGATGCCGCCTGCCGCCAGCATGGCCAGCGCCATCGGCATCATGATGAAGGCGGTCGAGGTATTGGAAACGACGGTGGAGATCAGCGCCGTTGCGGTCATCACCGACAGCAGCAGCCGCCACGGCGTACCGCCTGCGCGCACCAGGATGGCATGGGCCAGCCGCCGGTGCAGGCCTGTCCGCTCGATCGCCAGCGCCATGAAGGCGCCGCCGATGAACAGGAACATGATCGGGGAATAATAGGACGATGCCGTCTTGTTGGCATCGGCAACGTTCAACAGCGGCAGGACGATGAAAGGCAGGATGGCCGTGGCGGACAGGGGCAGGGCCTCTGTCATCCACCATGCCGCCATCCAGAAAACCAGCCCGGCGGTGGGCCATGCCAAGGGCGGCATGCCCGCGGGCGCTGGCAGGATCAAGGTGGCGAGGAAACCGGCAATGCCGAGCCAGAAGCCGATGCGCTTGGCGACCATCTTGCTGCTTCAGGCCCCCTCGCCCATCGGTGCGGGCTTATGCGCCCGTCACCTGACCCCTGTTTATTCGGCTAAATTCACTTCGGCGACAGCACCATCAGCATCTGTCGGCCTTCCATGCGCGGATAGCTTTCGATCTTGGCGATTTCCGCCGTGTCTTCCTGCACGCGGCGCAGCAGGTTCATGCCAAGCTGCTGGTGCGAAAGCTCGCGGCCGCGAAAACGCAGGGTAATCTTCACCTTGTCGCCATCTTCGATGAAGCGATGCACGTTGCGCATCTTCACGTCATAGTCGTGATCATCGATGTTCGGACGCATCTTGATTTCCTTGATGTCCTGCGTCTTCTGCGACTTGCGGGCCAGATTGGCCTTCTTTTGCGCTTCGTAGCGGAACTTGCCGACATCGAGGAATTTGCACACCGGCGGATCGGCGTTGGGCGAAACTTCGACGAGATCCAGACCGGATTCGGCCGCCTGCTCGATTGCTTCGCGCGTGTACATGACGCCAAGGTTCTCGCCCTCGTCATCGATGACGCGGACCTTTTCGGCAGTAATCATGTTGTTGAAGCGCGGCCCGCTCTTGACGGGTGGCGTCATCATGCGCCGGGGTGGGGGTGCTATAGTGTGTTCTCCTGAGTCCAAACTCGATTGCGCGCGTCCTTAGATCGATTCATGTGCGCAAGCAAAGTGGGAAACGACAATGTGGCAATCATGCGCGTGCGTTCAAGCGCGGCGCCACAGCGGAAACTCCACGAGCCGCCGCCCCGAAGCAGCTAGCGCGTCGATGGCGCGGGCGGGCTGCATAGCCGCAATGATCTCTGGAGCGGCCGCGTCCATACCGCCTGTCAGTGCGCCATAAGAGGGCAGGATCAGCCGTCCCTCGCTGCGCACGGCGCAGGGCCGGGCGAGTCGCCTTCCCCGTGCGCTGACGGTCAGCCGTGGGTGGAAATGGCCCGAAATCTCGGGGCTCAGCTCGCCAGTTCGCGCGTGGTGACGCAGGACGATGCCGTCTACGTCCGCTTCCGGCACCAATTCGCCGCCGAGGTTACCGGCCAAACCTTCATCATGGAGCCCTTCATCATGGTTGCCGGTGATCCAGATCCACTCGGTCACGCGAGTCAGTGCGGCCAGCATTCCTGCTGCGTAGGGCTCCAGCCGGTCAACCCCTCCGGCATCGTGGAAGCTGTCGCCAAGGCAATAGACCCGGCGCGCGCCGGTTTCGCGGATCGCCATGGCCAGACGCTCCAGCGTTTCGCGGCTGTCATAGGGTGGTACCATCTGCCCGTGGCGCGCGAAGAAGCTGCCTTTTTCGAGGTGAAGGTCTGCCACCAGCAGCGCCCCTTCGCGCGGCCAATAGAGCGCACGGCCTTGCACAAGGCGCATTTCCCGGCCTGCGAACGAAAAGGGAACCATTCGCCACGCTTGCCGCAGCGCCGCCGAAATGGCAAGCGCGGCGCCATGACTGACTGGACTCCCTATACCGCCCGCGCCCAGCAATGGTTTGAGAGCCTGCGCGATTCCATCTGTGCCGAGTTCGAGGCGATCGAGCGTGAGGCGGGCAGCGATGCCAGCTTCCAGTACACTCCGTGGAAACGCTCGGCCGTCGAAGGTGCCAATGAGACAGGGGACGGCGAGACAGGCGGCGGCACGCGCGGCCTCATGAAGGGCAAGGTGTTCGAGAAGGTGGGCGTCAACGTCTCCACCGTCGCGGGCGGGCTGGCGAAGGACTTTGCCGGCACGATCAACGGTGCGTCAGCTGAACAGAACGCCTTTTCCGCCACCGGCATCAGCCTTGTCGCGCACATGGCGAACCCGCACGTTCCGGCGGTCCACATGAACACCCGCTTCCTCACCACGACCAAGGCATGGTTCGGCGGCGGCGGCGACCTCAATCCGCCGATCCCCTATGACGAGGACACGGCGGAGTTCCACGCCGCCTACAAGGCTGCCTGCGATGCCCACGGCGCGGACTACTACGACCGCTTCAAGAAGTGGGCGGATGACTATTTCTACATTCCACACCGCAAGGTCCACCGCGGGGTCGGCGGCATCTTCTACGATCACCTTGAATGTGTGGGGCCGGAGCAGTGGGAAGCCAACTTCGCCTTCACCAAGGCCGTGGGAGAGGCGTTCCTTGCCGTGTTCCCGAAACTGGTGCGCCGCCGGATGAACACGGTATTCTCAGCCCAGGACAAGGCCCAGCAGCTTGAATGGCGGGGCCGCTATGCCGAATTCAATCTCGTCTACGACCGGGGCACGCTGTTCGGTCTCAAGACCGGCGGCAATATCGACGCCATCCTGATGAGCCTGCCTCCTGAGGCGACCTGGAGCTGACCGGCATAGGGCAGGGAGCCCGTTTCGCCGGGCACCAGCTTGCGTGCTACGTATAGCGAGATGGCGAACACGCCCACACCGCCGATCACATCTACCAGGTGATGGCCGCCCTGGATCAGTGTCGCGGGAATCATCAGAAAATTGATCGCCGCGAAGCACCAGAACACAGGCGTGCGCCGCGTGAACCAGACGCACATCACGGCCATGACCGTGTGCATTGAAGGGAACGCAATCAACCCGATAATCTTGCCAGAGGTTATCACCAACGGTCCGTGCTTCGCCAGTTCCAGCAACTCGGCGCCATAGTTTGCATCGACGATGCGGTGCAGTGCTGCATCGACGTCCGGCGCAAGATGAAAATATGCGGATGGACCAAAGCTGGGTGCCAGCGCCCACAGGAATATCGACAAGCAACTGCCCATGATTCCCACCAGCAGGAACTGATGCAGCGCCACCTGGCGTCCGGTAAAGCCCAGAAGCAGAATGACAATCCCCAACTGCGGCAGCGAACTGGTATAAACCTGGCTTAACAGCTTGCTGAAGTCGGGGTACGCCGCAAGCAGCATGGCCATTCGCAACCAGTCAAAGCCGAGTGCCGCATCCATGCGGAACATCAATGAGTCTGCCAATGGTCTGATGGTCGGCAAAAGCGCGTAGTTAAGCACTGCCCCCGAGTTGGAAAAAATGATGAAAATCGCGCAAGCGGCCAATGTCAGCGAGATGTTCGCGCTGCGCCCGCTTACCCGATACCAGGCTGCGACCATCACCATCGCCAGGCCCACGCAATATCTGAACGCAAAGCTCGCAAAATCGACTCGAATGCCCCGCGCCGTGGTCAACATAAGGGCAAGCGCGGAGACAAGGGCAATCAGGACAGCGCAGATCGCTTCTGCCCGATAAATTCTGCTCATCGCCATGATACCCCGTCCGCGTGATTTCAATACGGTCCTCCGGCGGTGCCGGAAAACTTTCCAGATCATGGCGATAAGCGGTAAAAATGCCGTAAACCTTACCTTGCGCAGGCGTGCAACGAGCCGCAGTGCCCCGGCGATATAGGCGCGCGGCACCTTCGCTATTGCATAGCATCTTCGCTTCGCCCCATTTAGGGCTGAAATGCTGCGTCAATACGAACTTGTCGAACGTGTAATGGCCTACGATCCGGATGCGGACGAGGCGGTGCTTAACCGTGCCTATGTCTACACCGTGCAGAAGCATGGTACGCAGAAGCGCGCTTCGGGCGATCCCTATTTCAGCCACCCGATCGAGGTGGCCGGCCTGATGACCGAGCTGAAGCTGGATCAGGAAACCATCGTCACTGCCCTGCTCCACGATACGGTAGAGGACACGCTCGCCACCGTGGAAGAGGTTGAGCGGTATTTCGGGCCGGAAATCGCCCGGCTGGTCGATGGCGTCACCAAGCTCTCCAAGATCGAGGCGATGACGGAGAACGAACGCGCGGCCGAAAACCTGCGCAAGTTCTTCCTGGCGATGAGCGAGGATCTGCGCGTCCTGCTCGTCAAGCTGGCCGACCGGCTGCACAACATGCGGACGCTGCACTTCATCAAGAGTGCCGACAAGCGCCGCCGCATCGCCAAGGAGACGATGGATATCTACGCCCCGCTGGCAGAGCGGGTGGGCATGTACGAATACATGCGCGAGATGCAGCTTCTCGCCTTCGAACAGCTTGAGCCGGAAGCCTATGCGACCATCACCGGCCGGCTTGCCCAGATCCGCAGCCAGGAAGGCGGGCAGGTTGATGCCATAGCCTTTGCCGTCAAGCAGGCCCTGGCCGAAGCTGGCCTCAAGGTAGAAGTCTCAGGCCGGGAGAAGCATCCCTATTCGATCTGGAAGAAGATGGCTGAACGCCACGTCAGCTTTGAACAGATCACCGATATCATGGCCTTCCGCGTGCTGACCGAAAGCACAGAGGACTCCTACCGCGCGCTGGGCGTGCTGCACACGACGTGGCAAATGATTCCGGGCCGCTTCAAGGACTATATCTCGACGCCCAAGGCGAACGGCTATCGCTCGCTCCACACGGCGCTGATCTATGAAAACTCCATGCGGATGGAGGTGCAGCTACGCACCCGCGAGATGCACCGCACCAATGAATACGGCCTCGCCGCGCACTGGGCCTATAAGCAGGGCGGGACCAAGCCTGACGGTGCGGTCGGCTGGCTGCGCGACCTGATCGAGATCGTCGATACCAGCCACGATGCCGAGGAATTGCTCGAGCATACCAAGATGGCAATCTATCAGGATCGGATCTTCGCCTT
>JBEVKC010000027.1:0-6513 GCA_040509895.1 Novosphingobium sp.
CCTACATCACCCACGGCGTGCTATCAGGCGGCGCGGTTGCGCGCGTCAACGCTTCGGCGCTCAAGGAGCTGGTGATCACAGATTCGATCATGGCGACCGACGCGGCCAAGGATTCGGACCGTATCCGCGTTCTGACCATCGCACCGCTAATCGGTGAGGCAATCCGCCGCATCGCTGACGAAAGCTCGGTCAGCTCGCTGTTTGACTGAGGAGTAGAGTGGGCCGCCTGCACTCCGAGGCGACGACAAAACTCTACTTTCCTCCCTCCTGCCACGGACGGATTGCACCGGGCTCCAGCCGTTCCATCGTCTCGAGCCGACGGGCTTGCCGCGATTCAAGGCCAAGGGTGAGAAGCGGCAGGGGCTTGGTCACGAACTGGCTGGGTGACATGCCGAACAATTCCGAGAATTCACGGATCAGGTGGCTCTGGTCATAATAACGCAGCGCAAGCTCAGCGCCTTCGCGTTCGTCGGCAACGCCGCGCAAGTGGCTCGCCATGTCCAGCGCGCGGGCACGCCGCAGCACCTGCTTTGGCGCCATGCCGAAATCGCGGTGGATGACGCGCTCCAGCTTGCGCTGGTCAACACCGCACTCCCGCGCAAATTCCGAGATGCTGGCGTTGGGGTTGGTGAAGGCAAGAGTTTCGAAGCGCACGGTAATGGGGTCCGGCTTGGGAAATCCGCTGGACTTCAGTTCCAGCCGAAGCATGTCTTCCAGCATGCGGAGCCAGCTTTCCGGGCTCGCGGCCAAGTCAAGCGCCGCCAGTGCTTGCGTCCCGGGAAGCCCAACCGCGTCGCAGGTAAAGATGCGGTCCAGAAAGTCAGTAGCCTTTACCTTCTTCCAGGCGTAGCCAATGCCGGGGCGCAACGCCATGCCAAGGCTGATGAAGCTGCCTGTCACCGAAATCGGCATCATGCGTGTCTGCGGGCCGAAATATAGGGCAGCAGGCTGGTCGATGATCATCAGTCCATCGGCCGTATGTGCTTCCCATTTGCCCTTCAGCTGGATGCGCAGGACAGAAGTGTCGCTGAACAGCCCGCAGTCCAGCCGATGGTCGTGCGGAGCCACGACCACAGTAGCATATAGACGGGCAATCCACGGCGCGAGGTCCGGGCTGGGAGCGCGATTATAGGATAACGGCTGGCCGTCGCGCGTCACGCCATTCAATGGTTCGATCGCCCGGTCTATTCCCGGTCGACTATTCTTGAGCATCCATCAGTCCTGCATGCGACCCGTTAGTAACATTTCAGGGTGACCCGCGTGCCCCGACGCTTTGTATAGCCGACTTCCTTCCACAATACTTGTAATTTCGCGCCGCGCTTCAGCTTGACCGCAGGCATGCGGGCGGCGCAAATGCCGCATGAACCTTGATGCCGACATAGCCTTGGCCCTCCGTCTTGCCGATGCGGCGGCGGAAGCGGTACGCCCATATTTTCGTACCAACGTCGAGGCGGAGCGAAAGGGAGACTCCACTCCGGTCACCCTGGCGGACCGCGCGGGTGAAGAGGCAATGCGGCGCATCCTGAAAGCCGAAGTCCCGCGCGATACGGTAATTGGCGAGGAATTTGGTGCGGAAGGCGGCACATCCGGCCGCAGCTGGGTGCTCGATCCGATCGACGGCACAGCATCCTTCCTTGTCGGACGGCCCATATTCGGCACGCTGATTGCGCTCGTGGTCGAAGGCTGGCCGGTGCTTGGCGTGATCGACCAGCCAATCCTTGGGGAGCGCTGGGTTGGCGCGACAGGCCGCCCCACGCTGATGAACGGCGCCCCCGCACGTACGCGCCCCTGCCGCAAGCTGGCGGATGCGACACTGGCGACGACTGGACCGCATTACTTCGACGATCATGACGGCGGTCACTTCATGGCCCTTGCCGCAAGGACCGATCATCGGCGCATGGTCATGGGCGGCGACTGCTACAACTATGCGCTGCTGGCCTCGGGACATATCGACGTCGTGTGCGAGGCGGGCTTGAAGCTGCATGACTGGGCGGCCCTGGTGCCGGTGGTTGAGGGTGCAGGCGGCACGATGTGTGACTGGAACGGGGACCCGCTCCATTCCGCCTCTACCGGCCATGTCATCGCAATGGGCGATCCGGCGCGGCTGGAGGACGTGGTTGAGGCGCTCGCCTGCGCCCATTGATGCTTGCCAATCGCACAATTAGGCACTAACGGCCCGCGCTTCACAGCACGTGATGGAGTTGCCTTCGGGTGATTCTGCATGGTCTGCCTGGCTGTAAGGGCTGCCAGGGCCGGCCAGACGCGTCGCAATACAGGAGACGAAAATGCCCAAGCTCAAGACGAAGAGCGGCGTGAAAAAGCGCTTCAAGCTCACCGCCACCGGCAAGATCAAGCACGGCGTGGCCGGCAAGCGCCACCGCCTGATCAGCCATAACGGCAAGTACATCCGCCAGAACCGCGGCACTGACGTGATCTCCGACGCTGATGCGCGGGTGATCAAGAAGTGGGCGCCCTACGGGCTGAACTAAGCGATTTTCGGGCCGGATGCATACATCCGGCGTCTCGGAAATCGCCAAAGCAGAAATTCGGAGTACTGATCAATGGCACGTGTCAAAAGGGGTGTTACCACCCGCGCCAAGCACAAGAACATTCTGGAGCAGGCCAAGGGTTACCGCGGCCGCCGCAAGAATACGATCCGCGTCGCTCGCCAGGCCGTCGAAAAGGCTGGCCAGTATGCGTATCGCGACCGCAAGGTTAAGAAGCGGACCTTCCGCGCCCTGTGGATCCAGCGCATCAACGCTGCGGTCCGCGCCGAAGGCCTGACCTATTCGCAGTTCATCCACGGCGCGAAGCTCGCCGGCGTCACGCTTGACCGCAAGGTCATGGCCGATCTGGCCATGAACGAAGGCGGCGTGTTCTCTGCGGTGATCGCGCAGGCCAAGAAGGCACTCGCCTGAGGCGGAAAAACGGTTTCATATCCGGGGTTTGACCCGGATGGAGCTCCAAGAGGCGCGGCTGGGAAACCATCCGCGCCTTTTTCCGTTACGGAATTGGGGTTTCTTGCTTTGAAACGCTGCGCCGGGTTATTAAAGGCGCGAAAATAAACCGATTCGCGGGAAGGTAAGGGGCTGGCGAAGGTGTCGCGCGACTGCGAAGTCAATGTACGTTTCTTTGCACCGCCCCCTGAACTGCGTCTTTATTTCACTACATTCTATCTGATTGAAATCGTCGTGCATGACGGAGGCAAGGTAACCGATTACCTCCATCCGGAATGGGCGAACTTGCGTTTTCATATCGGTGACTTGCCTGAGGCCGACAATCGGGCGGGGGCAACCATATCCGGAACCTGCTTTCCCGCCACCGGGCCCAGTTCCCGCGCAGTGCGCTTCACCATCGGTTCTACGCGCATGTGGGGCGCAGGACTGCTGCCCCTCGGCTGGGCAAAGCTGGTCCAGGCGCCGGCCGTCCACCTCGCCGATGCGCTCGTCGACGGCAACAATCACGCTGCCTTCGCCGGATTCACTGGACTGGCAGATCGCATCTGTTCCGACATCGGCGATGTCGAAGAGGAACTGGGGATCATCACCAGCCATTTCATTGATCGCGCTATGAAGCCCGTACACGACGAGGAACGCATCATCGCTGTCCATGCGGCGCTGATCGATCCCGAAACCGCAACCGTCGCCGATCTGGTCGAGAAATCCGGCGTCAGCCAGCGTACGCTGGAACGCTGCTGCGACCGCGCGTTCGGCTTTGCGCCCAAGCTGCTGCTGCGCCGCCAGCGCTTCATGCGAAGCCTTGCCCACTTCATGCTCGACCCCTCGCTCAAGTGGATTGGGGCAATCGACAGCCACTATCACGACCAGTCCCAGTTCGTCCGCGACTTCCGTCAGTTCATGGGCATGACACCGCGCCAATATGCCGCTTTGGACAAGCCGATCCTCAGCGCCGTGGTGCAGGAGCGGGCGCGTTTTGCCGGTTCTGCCGCGCAGGCCTTGGATAGTCCGCATGGGCTGCGTTCGTCACGAGGTTTGCCGCGCTGATTGCGAACCGGCGCTTTCACCCCTAAGAGCGCCCGCTGAACTTCAACAAGCAGACGGGATTTACGTGGATTACGCAGCAACCGGGCAGGAGGCGCTTACCCGCATAGCGGCAGCGCAGGATCTTGATGCGCTCGAGGGGCTGCGGGTCGAATTTCTTGGCAAGCAGGGTTCGATTTCTGCATTGCTGAAGACGCTGGGCGGCATGAGCCCAGACGAGCGTCAGGCGGAAGGGCCGCGCATCCATGGCCTGCGCGAAGAGGTCACCAATGCGTTGGCCGACCGCAAGTCCGCGCTTGAAGGCGCTGCGCTGGAAGCGCGGCTGGTTTCCGAACGGATCGACCTTTCGCTGCCAGCCCCCGAAGCGCCGAGCGGCTCTGTCCACCCGATCGCGCAGGTGATGGACGAGTTGGCAGAGATCTTCGCCGACATGGGCTTCTCGGTCGCCACCGGGCCTGAGATCGAGGACGACTGGCACAACTTCACCGCGCTCAACCTGCCGGAAAGCCACCCGGCCCGCGCGATGCATGACACCTTCTATTTCCCCGACCGCAATGCCGATGGCCGGGAGATGCTGCTGCGCACCCACACCTCGCCAGTGCAGATCCGCGCCATGCTTGAGCGCGGTGCGCCCCTGCGCATCATTGCACCAGGCCGGGTCTATCGTTCCGACAGCGATGCCACGCACACGCCGATGTTCCACCAGATCGAGGGCCTCGTCATCGACAAGGGCATCCACCTTGGCCACCTGAAGTGGACGCTGGAAACATTCCTCAAGGCCTTCTTCGAGCGTGAGGACATCGTCCTGCGCCTGCGCCCTAGCTATTTCCCTTTCACCGAGCCTTCGGTGGAGGTCGACGTCGGCTATACGTTGGTCAATGGCAAGCGCGTCGTCGGCGGGTCGGACGGCTGGATGGAGGTGCTGGGCAGCGGCATGGTCAACCGCAAGGTCCTGGCCGACGGCGGGCTCGATCCGGATGAGTGGCAGGGTTTTGCCTTCGGCACCGGCGTCGACCGGCTCGCCATGCTGAAGTACGGCATGGACGACCTGCGCGCGTTCTTCGACGGCGATGTTCGCTGGCTGTCGCACTATGGTTTTTCCGCGCTCGACGTGCCGACCCTGTCGGGCGGCGTGGGCACAGCGGCTTAAGGGGGCGAGTAAAATGAAGTTCTCGCTCTCCTGGCTCAAGCAGTACCTCGCCACCGAAGCCTCGGTCGAAGAGATCGCGCGCACGCTCAACGCCATCGGCCTCGAAGTCGAAGGCGTCGACAACCCGGCTGACAAGCTGGCGGGCTTCCGTGTCGCCAAGGTGCTGACCGCCGACCGTCACCCCAATGCCGACAAGCTGCAGGTTCTCACTGTGGACACGGGCGAGGGCGAACCGCTGCAGGTCGTCTGCGGCGCGCCCAATGCCCGCGCTGGCCTTGTCGGGGTGCTCGGCCTCCCCGGCGCCGTGGTGCCCGCAAACGGCATGGAGTTGCGCAAGGCAGCCGTGCGCGGCGTCGAATCCAACGGCATGATGTGCTCGACGCGTGAGTTGGAACTCGGCGAGGATCACGACGGCATCATCGAACTGCCTGCAGATGCGCCGGTGGGCACTCCCTTCGCCGAATACCACGGCTCCGATCCGGTGTTCGACACTGCCATCACGCCGAACCGGCCTGACTGCATGGGCGTCTATGGCATTGCCCGCGATCTGGCGGCTGCGGGTCTGGGCACGCTGGCTCCGATCGAGCAACTGGATATCCCCGGCTCCTATCCCTGCCCGGTCGAGATCCGAACCGACGACCCGCTAGGCTGTCCGGCTTTCTATGGCCGCGTCATCAAGGGCGTGAAGAACGGCCCTTCGCCGCAGTGGCTGCAGGACCGGTTGAAGTCCGCCGGGCAGCGGCCGATCTCGGCACTGGTCGATGCGACCAACTACCTGATGCTGGCCTATGGGCGCCCGGCGCACGCCTATGATCTGGCGCAGCTCAAGGGCGCAGTCTTTGCCCGCCGCGCCACCGAGGGCGAGACGGTCGTCGCGTTGAACGAGAAGACCTACACGCTCGATGCCGACATGACGGTGATCGCCGACGACAACGGCGTTCACGATATCGCCGGTATCATGGGCGGCGAACATTCGGGTTGCGAGGACGGCACCACCGACGTCCTGCTCGAGATTGCCTATTTCGATCCGGAGCGCATTGCCCGGACCGGGCGCAAGCTGAACCTGACCTCCGATGCACGCAGCCGCTTCGAGCGCGGGATCGACCCGGAATTCCTTGAGCAGGGGCTGCAGCACCTCACCAAGCTGATCCAGACGCTCTGCGGCGGCGAGCCGAGCGATGTCATTCGCGCGGGCAGTCCGCCGAAGGGCACGAAGGACGTGGCCTACAACCCGGCGCTGGCCGGATCGCTGGGCGGTGTCGATGTTGCCGAGGCTGAGCAGAAGCGCATCCTTGCGTCGCTCGGTTTCGCGGTTGCTCCCGACTGGACGGTTACGGCCCCCGGCTGGCGTCCGGACATCGA
>JBEVKC010000028.1:0-12458 GCA_040509895.1 Novosphingobium sp.
CGGCAAAACCGTACCCGCAAATCCTGCGATAATGGCCTCATCCACGCTGGCCTCCTCACCAGTAGCCAGCTTGAATCAGAAATCTCAGCCCAAGGGAATCCCTACGATTCACTCAACTGCGGAAAGACTCTAACGCACAAAAACGTGGCGCCGACCCTCTCTCATGAGAAGGCCGGCGCCACGTTTTTCATGAATGGGAGCGGGGCTAGGCGTTAACGTTAGCCTTTGCCCTTGCCGCCGACACCCTTCAGGTATTCTTCCATACCCTTGATGTAGTCAGGATTCAGCATCAGCGCGCTGTTGGCCATGCGTTCCACATGGCGGCCCATGTCGCGGCCGACTTCGCTGGCCATCTCGATGGCGATCTTTGCCGCCCCCATCTGTTCGCCGTTCTGCCTGGCAAGATGGGAGCAGAAGTCGCGCACTTCGGCTTCGAACGTTTCGTCCGGGAAGACCTGGTGCACTAGGCCCATGGTAAAGGCCATGTCGGCGCTGGCGGGCTTGTTCGCCATGATGAGCCAGCGTGCCCAATGCGGGCCGCAGAGCCGGGCAAGGCGACTGACGCCGCTCGACGCCGGCAGCACGCCGAACAGGCCCTCGGGGAAGGCATATCCGGCAGACTTGGCTGCCAGGCGGAAGTCGCAGGAGAGCGACATCTCAAGCCCGCCTCCGACGCACATCGCGTGATGTGCAACGACGAAGGGCTTCTCGATATGCTCCATCTCGTCCCACAGCTGCTGCATGTTGTTGAGATTGAGCCGGTGGTTTTCGCGAATGCCGCGCGCGGTGTTGCCGGTCGGTGAGATGCGGCGCTGGTTGCCCGAGCGCAGGTCTGCGCCCGAGCTGAAATAGCGGCCGGCCGACCGGATCAGCATCACCTTGAGCGCGTCGGTGTCGCGGAAATGGATCACTGCATCAGTGAGCAGGTCCATCATGTCGCGCGAGATCGCGTTCAGCTTGTCCGGCCGGTTGAGTGTGGCGATGAGGATGCCGTCGTCGGTTTCCTCGGTCAGCAGGTGGGGTGCTTCTTCTGACATCTTCTAATTCCTCAGCCACGGGTCCGGGGAAGGCCGAGGCCCTTTTCGGCGATCATCGAGCGGTGAACCTCGCTGGAACCGCCATAAATCGTCGTCCCGTGTGCATGGCGATATTCAAGGTTCAGCGCGCCAGCGGGACCCTTCCGCTTGGACAGCGAATAGGGAGCTGTCAGGTCGAGCAGATCGCGCGAGTCGGTGGTGAACTTCTCTGAAGAGAACATCTTGGTCATCGGCCCGTAGGCATGGTTCGGCTTCTTCTCCACCTGAGCCCAGTTGGCGCGGTACTGGAGCAGTTCTGCGGCGAGGTAGTTGGCATAGGACCGCGCGAGGCGGGCCTGCGCATTCGGCCGCTCGATCAGCTTGCCGCCGCCCGGAGCGTCGATCTCACGGCAGAGCTTCACTGCTTCCTCAAGCATCACACGCTGCATCTTGGCAAATCCGCCGCCATGCTCAAGCTCGAGGCTTGCCGCCATGGTCCGGGCGCCGCCATCGACTTCACCAAGGCGCCAGGAATCGGGGATCTTGACGCCGTCATAGAAGGTGATGTTGGTGCGTTCGTCCATGAACGTCTCAACGCCCTGCACGGTCACGCCCTCAGCCTTCAGCGGCACGATGAACATGCTGAGGCCCTTGTGCTTGGGCGCCTCGGTGTTGGTGCGCGTCAGCATCAGGACGTAATCGGTCAGGTTGGCGCCGCTCGTCCACATCTTGGTACCTTCGATCTTCCAGCCGTTGCCGTCCGGGATCGCGCGGCACTGGGCGGCGAAGACGTCGGACCCGCTGCCGGGCTCCGAATAGCCGAGCGAGCAGATTGCCTCGCCCGACATGACCTTCGACAGGACGTCCCGCTTCAGTTCCTCTGTCCCGAAGCGGTGCATGATGAGGGCAACCATCTGCGCGACGCCCGCAACCGGGTTGTTCCAGCCTTCATCCTCAAACGCATCGCGTGCTGCGGTAACGGCGTAGGCGTTGAGGCCGCGCCCGCCCACATCCTTGGGCATCTGCAGGAAGGCGAGGTCGTTCTCGACCAGCAGCTTGTGGATGCGCGGGTTATGGCCTTCCCATGAATAGTGGAACTTCGCGCGTTCCTCGTCCGTGACGTGCTTGGCGAAGAATTCGTGAATTTCCTTCTGCACCGCGCGCGCTTCGTCGCCGAGGTCGAACTCGATTGGCAGGTCGCCAACGTCTGGCAGGTTAGCGCTTTCGTTGCCGTAGAGACGGCGCCCAGCTTCTGCGAGAAGCTCCTCGGGATCGCCCAGCACCAACGGCCAGGCCTTCGCCCGAAGGTTGTACAGGTGGATGTCGTGCTCGTTGGTGAGGCCGATACCGCCGAAAGTGTGCAGCGACTGCGTGACGGTGCGCGCGGCGGTCTGTGCGGTCCACCAGCCTACGAGCGAGACTTGCGCACCGGCTTCGGGCAGGCCGTCCGCGATTGAGCGGATCGCCCTCCAGACCATCAGCTTGCCGCTGTCGATCTCGCAGATGAGGTCGGCCATGGGGTGGGAAATCGCCTGGAAGGTGCCGATCAGCACGCCGAATGCCTTGCGTTCACCGGCATAGGCAGCGGCCATCTTCAGCGCCTCGCGTGAGAGGCCCGACAGCGCGGCGCCAATCAGCAGCTTCCATTCCTCGATACCAGCGGCAAAGGTCGCAAGGGCCGCGTCACCGCTGCCCAGCACAGTGGTGGGAAGGGCGCCAAGGTCGATCTCGGCGATCGGGGTGGAGGCGAGGTTTTCTTCTGCGACGCGAGCTTCCGCCGGGACGGTGACCAACACCACGTCGTTGCCCTTGCGCGCGATCACCGCATCAGCGACGAGGCCGCCAGCGATCCACTGACGCGGGAATTCGGCGATGTCGCGCATGGCGATGGTGGCCACGGCTTCGCCGGTCGTCACGCTGCCAAGCAGGTCTTCCGCTCCGCCAAACTGTGCCAGCAGGCGCGCGGCGACCAGCGCTTCGGCCACGGGGCCAGATGCGAGTGTGCGGCCGGCTTCTTCCATGAGGATCGCGGCATCGAACAGGCCAAGGCCAAGGCCGCCGGCTTCCTCCGGCACGCGCAGGGCAAAGGCGCCCAGTTCGGCAAGGCCCTGCCATAGTGCGGGGTCGAAGCCGCTGGGAAGCGCCGCACGGACGCGGGCAGTGCTGGAGTTTTCGTCAAGGAAGCGCGCAAAGGTGTCGCGCACCATTTCCTGTTCGTCTGTAAGGTCGAAATTCATGGGGCTCTCTTCCCGCGTTTATGGCTTGGCGGCCGGGCATGAAAATCCGGCCTTCACCAATCAGCCTCTCCACAAAACCCGCGTCCCCGGCAATCGGAAATTGCAGCAATCGCACTGGCGATTTGCACAAAAGGAAGCGGCGCCCCCGTAAGGAGGCGCCGCGATATTCTGAAGCTGCGCTTCAGTTGAGCGTTTTCGGCTCAGTTGCCGAAGTTATAGCGCAGGCGGAAACCGTACATCTTTGGTTCGCCGATGGTGGAGGAGATGAATCCGCGCAGGGTGTTGTCGTTGATCTGCTGGATCACGTGCTCGTTGGTTACGTTGGTCATGAAGAAGCTGATGTCGACCGGCAGCTGTCCCACACTTTCCCAGGTTGCGTGAAGATTAAGGACATTGGAAGACGGAGCGACGCCTGCACCGCTGCCCGGGATGCCATCGGCCACGATGCGACGCTTTGACTGGTAGACGTAGGTGCCGCCAACCGTGAGTCTTCCGAGCGATTCGTCAAACGGCAGGGTATAGTTGGCCGAGGCCACAACCTGATGCGGCGGACCCGAGTTGGGGATTATGTCGCACTGCACACCCGTGCAGCCCTTGGACAGAGGTCGCGAGACATTGTTGTAAGGCGGCGGAATGGTCGGGATCGTAATCTCGGTAAGTGTGGCGCTGATGTAGGCATAGGCGAGATTAAGACTCAGGCCATCAAGGGGCTGGATGGAAGCATCTGCCTCGACGCCCCAGATCTCTGACGTACCGGCATTGATGATCGCGGCATTGCCAGCACAAGGGACGGTGAATCCGGGCAGTGAGGGCACGCAGCTAACACCCAGCTGCAGCTGCTGGTTACGGAAGTCGTTGTAATAGCCAGAGACGTTGAATGAGCCGGGCACAGAGCCGCGCCAGCTGGTCTTTGCGCCGATCTCATAGGTGTCGACGGTTTCCTTGTCATACGGCTGGAGCGGGTCGGGACCGAAAATGGCAAGACCGCCCTGGCGGTAGCCGCGCGACCACTTGCCGTAGAGCAGCACGTCCTCGATCGGCTTGTAGTCGACGCCCAGTAGCCATGTTGGCGCCTCGGTGTCTTTGCTCATGCTTTGGCGGCAGGCGCCCAGCATCTGCTGGTAGTCATAGATTTGGCCCCGGGTTGCGGGCAGTGAGAACACGTTGGTGCAGTTAAACCTGACGTTCGAAGGGACAACATTGAAGATAGACGTGGAATTGATCAGCTCCGTGTCCATCGTGTCCCACGTATAGCGAATGCCACCCGTCAGCGTCAGTTGATCGGTCAACTTGTAGCTCGCCTGAGCATACAGGGCGTAATCGCGGAACTTGGTCTGCTGGATCGAATAGGATCCGGTGCCGCCGGAAACACCTCCGACGCCGCCGCTACCGGGCGGGAACGTGGGGCCGCCAGCTGCGGAGGATGGAAGGCAGGCGAAGCTCAGGATGTCTGCGCAGGCAGTGAACGAGGCGGTCTGTACGCCGGAGAAACCGAGCGGGTCGTTCATTTCGACATAGGCGCCCGCTTGCCACGTAAAAGCGCCGTCACCCGGGGTTCCCTGCAGTTGCAGTTCGCCGACGAACGACGATTGCGCATTTGTCCTGCCGCTCAGCCCATTATTGTGCGTGAACGCAAACCCGCGAACCTGACTGGGTGTCTCCGAACCGTAGGCGACGCCAGGGAGAAGCGCGTAGTTGCCGAACAGGTCGAGGTTCGTCTTGCCCCGCAATTCGCCGTAGGACAGGATGTTCTTGACCGTCAGGCTGTCGCTGGCCCGCCAGGTCACCGTGTTGATGATCTGCCAGGTGTCGGTCGTCGCCTGGGCATCAGGCAGACGATTGGAAACAGTCCAGAAGCCTGATTGCGACTCGCGCGCCATCTGCGCCGCCGATTCATTGCCGAAATAGGCGAGGTTGGAAGTCCCGGGGAACGCCGCCGTGATCTTGGGGATCACGCCATTGCCCTGGGAGTGGGTGTAGCTGAGGATCGTGTAATTCTCGAGGTCGGGAGTAAGATCCCCAACGATGCTGACGCGTCCGGACCAGTAATCGGTGTCGCCCAGGCCATGGTTGCCGTACTTGCCGTCACCTAGGTTACCGGCGTTTTTCAGGTAGCCATCGCGTTGCATGTGATCGACGCCTGCACGGACACGGAAGGTGTCAGACAGCGGGACGTTGACGACCGCCTGCGCCCGCCTCATGTCGTAGTTGCCGAGGCCGGCTTCGACATAGCCCTCCAACCTGTCGGTCGGCTTTTGCGGTACCAGCAGGATCGCTCCGCCAGTGACGTTGCGGCCAAACAGAGTTCCCTGAGGGCCCTTCAGAACCTGGACGTTCTGCAGATCGAACAGAGCGCCCGGGCCGGCGCCATCACCACCGAAAGTCGCGCCCGAACCGCGCGGCGCGACGACATCGGCGAAGAACACGCCCACGGTCGCGAAACTGCGCTGTTCCTGGTAAAAGCCGCGAATTGTGAAGGTGGTGTTGTCCGAGCCATAGCGGCTGTTGACGGCAAGGCCTGGCGTGACGGTTGCGAGGTCCTTCATGTTGGAGATGTTGTTGTTATCTAACTGCGATTGATCCAACACGGTAATTGAAATCGGCACGTCCTGCAGGCGTTGTTCAACGCGTTGGGCAGTGACGATGATGTCGTTGCTTGTTGCGGGCGCTTCACCTGATTCCTGCGCCATCACTGGCATGGACCAAGCTGCGCTTAGGGCGGTCGCCGCGAACAATACGGGCTTAAGTTTAGGTTGAATCAACATTTCCCTCCCATTGGCCGGGGCAGGAACCCCGGATCCGGCGGTTCAACCGCCAATGTCGTTGCCCCCTTCGCAGTTGATCGCGAGGCAGGCTTATTTTTATGTTGTGATACAGCTATCGCGTAGTTGGTGGCGCGAAAAGCAGAATTTAGTCACCTGTGTCGAACTTGGTTAATTGTGGCGTGGATGTCACACTAACTAAACCAGGTTATATTTTCAGGACGATAGTAATTTCCGTTAGTCTTGAGTGGAGAACTGAAGGTGGCAAGTCACGGCATGACATTCGCTCCGGCTGACCGGCTTCCCGGATACCGCAGGAAATTGCATGTGGAGGCTGGCGCAGGGGCGGTCGTTGCCCAGATGGAGGACGACTATCACTGCATGTCGGTGACGCTTGAGCATGACGGCGGGCGCGTCACCTCGGTGATCCCCGATATGAACCGGGCGCCATGGACGACTTGCCCTGGCGCTCTCGCCAAACTGGTAGTGACGTTTTCCGGTCAGTTGTTGGCCGATGTTACCGCCCGGCGCGAGAAGAAGCAGAGCTGCACGCACCTGCATGACCTGGCGGTACTGGCAGCGGCCCATGCGGGGACTGCCGGCGGATTAACCTATGATATTTACGCCTCGGACCCGGTGGATGGAGAGCGTATCCTTGAAATCCGCCGCAATGGCAAAACCGCAATGCACTGGGTGGAGCAGGACGGCGTGCTGGTTTCGCCCGAAGGAATCGCGGGCCTTACGCTGATGACCTTGCGCGATTGGATCGCGTCGCTACCTGAAGATGAGCGGGAAGCTGCCCGGCTGTTACAGTGGGCGGCGATCGTGGCGCACGGCAGGACGCTGCCTTGGGAGCGGATGCACCTGACCGACAACATGCCGCCCAGTTGCTACACCTTCCAGCCTGAACGCATTGCAAGTGCATCCCGCGTCGGAACGATCATCGACTTCAGCGCCGCCGGAAAAGTC
Source organism: Novosphingobium sp. (assembly GCA_040509895.1). Lineage (GTDB taxonomy): Bacteria > Pseudomonadota > Alphaproteobacteria > Sphingomonadales > Sphingomonadaceae > Novosphingobium. Next base: position 6,985 of record JBEVKC010000028.1, read on the forward strand.
CCGCTGAACAGCTATGGTTCCGCAGAGATTTCCCGCGTCCAGCAGGGCCTCAGGCGGCGGTGAGGAGCGGCTTTACGCTGGCGGGCGGCGCATCGTCCTTGGCCATCGTCTGGCGGATCGCTTCATTGATGCAATCTAGCAGCGTGTCAGGATTGACCCGGTCATCGGCGCCATAGACCAGGCCGACCGCAAGCGGATGCTCTGTCATGTCGCAGGGCAGGATTGCCGCCACCGTCTGTGCGGATGATCCGAAGCCGACCGGACCGCGTACGCTGCCGCTTGAACGGCAGGCCTGCAACCTGGCTGACATTTCCGCGACGTTGAACTTGCGATCATCCGCTGCTTCCGCATTGAGGCGGCGGACCACGCCGTCGCAGCGCTGCGGTGCGATTGTGGAAAGGAGCGCCCAGCCGGCAGCGGAGTCCGAAAGTGGTTCCTGTAACCCGCCATAGAGGCCACGGGTCGAAGCGTTCGAAGCACGTGAACCGGCGCGCCAGCTGACGATCTGCGTCTTGAGGCCGACCATGCCGAAAAGTGCAACCGAAAGGCCGGTTTGCGCCGCAAGGCGGTCCATCAGGCGAACGACATGGCCCTCTCGCAGAGCGATTGGCTGGCCGGCAGTGCCAAGAAGTGCTGCGCGCGGGGTGAGTTGGTATGATCGTGAAAAGGGATCCTTGTTCAGCAAGCCAAGCTCCACAAGGCTGGACAGCAGTTCCGACGTGCTGGACTGCGGGCGGCCATATCGGCGCACAATGTCCATCACCGTCGCTTCGCGGTGGTTGTCGTCGAAGTATTCCAGCACCTCGACCACGCGCCGGGCGATCTTTGCCTTATTGGACGAACCAGATGCAGACGCCATTTCGCTCTCCCAAGTTTGCTTTTTGTTGGGGGCAGGGTCGAATCAATCTGCCGCCGAGTCAACTGTAAACGAGATTGCCTCGTTTTTTGCTAACCTTGGTTAGGAATAGCAAGCACTTTTCGTTGTGCAAATGCTTTCGACTCGCCGAAAAGCAAACCGCGTTCGGCGCGAATCGCCGACCGCGAGGAAGATCGGCAGAGCAGCCGCCTGTCGGATTGGAGGAGAGGGCAGTTTGGATCGCAGTGCCTACACGCTGGATGCCCGCCGACTGTGGCCCGGCGAATCCGCGTGGAACAGCCCTGTCGCGCTGATCGAGTTGGACGCCTGTGGTGAGGTACCTGACGCAGTTGTTCTGCCGCCTTGTCCGGTGATCGGTATCGGCGATGCAGCCCATCCTCTGGCTGCCCAACTTGATGCCGTGGCAGAGCCGCCATTCAGCGTTGAAGGAATTGTCCGGCAGGTGGTTTCCATGCCCAACGCCGCCGCCGTCATCGTGCAATTGCTGCGCCTGTTGCCGGGCCTTCCCGCCGATGCCGGGCTGACGGCGGAATCTTTGGCGTATGGCTTATTGCAAGGAAGCGCAGAACACCGCGCCTGGCTCGCTGGCCGTGAGAAACCCGCGCCCCGAAGTGCCGGACGCATCCGGCAGGGGCGGGCCGGTGACCATCTGACAATCACGCTCGATCATCCGGACAGGGGCAATGCCATTGATCGGTCGATGCGCGATGAATTGCACGATGCGCTCACCCTGGCAGGCATCGATCCCGAAATTGCGCGAGTATCGCTGCGAGCATCCGGCCGGACATTCAGCCTAGGTGCGGAACTGGCAGAGTTTGGCACGACCACCGATCCTGCAACTGCCCATGCCATCCGTTGCCTGACCCTGCCAGCACGCGCGGCTTTGGCCTGCGCTGATCGCTTGGATTCCCACGTGCAGGGCGGCTGCGTAGGTGCAGGTCTGGAACTTGCCGCTTGGGCGCGGCGTCTGACCGCGACATCTGCCGCTTGGTTCCATTTGCCCGAACTGTCGATGGGGATTTTGCCGGGCGCGGGCGGCTGTGTTTCGCTCACCCGACGCATCGGACGCCAGCGGACGGCTCTTATGATCCTGTCGGGTAAGCGGATCAGTGCCGGTCAGGCACTAGCCTGGGGACTGATCGACGCGATCATGGACGAGCCGCCCGCCAACGAAAGTGGCCCGCACGTCAGTTGAGACAAGCCGATCACGCGCTTCGCTCCAGGGGCGGTCCAGCAGGCAGAGGTCGGCCCGTTCACCCACCGCGACCCGGCGCTGGCGCGAAAGGTCTGCTGGATCGGCCAGATAGAGGGCCAGGGCCTGTTCGGGGTCCAGTGCCTCTGCTGCACCGATAAGCGCGCCATCCCGCGTTTGTCGCGAGATCGCCGCACGGATCGCTTCCCATGGGTCCGCTGAGGCAAACGGAGCGTCGCTTCCACCCGCCAGCGCGATGCCCGCTGATTGCAGGCTGGCGAGGCGGTAGAGGTCGGGCAAATGCCGTTGTTCGACATCGACAAGATAGCGGTCGCCGCGCTCGTACACGAAGTGCGGCTGGACGCAGGCGGCTATGCCCTGTTGCGCCATGCGCAGGATGTGACCCTCATCTGCGATGGAAACGTGCTCGACCCTGTCGCCGGATGCCACGCCCGCAGCCTCCAGTGCGGCAAGTGCGAAGACGATTTCCACTTCGGTAGTGCAATGAACCGCGACGCCTCGCCCCTGATCATGGGCGGTCGCCACGAACGTCACGGTCTCGGCAAAGTCGGGCAGGGCGGTTTCGTGCAGGTGCAACTTTGCCGGGCCAAGGTGCCATTGCCCTTGCGAGGCATCCGCAAGGGACAGTGTTCCCGCCAGCCAACAGTTCTGCACCAGCGCACCGCCCTGCATCTGGGCGCTGAAATGCTCGGCGATTTCCAACCCGTTCTGCGGCGTCATGTCGGTGATGCCGGTTAAACCGTGGGCTGCGAGCGCGGCAGAGACGGCACCAAAATCCGGCGGCGTGCTGCCCAGCGCGTGACGAAGCCAGTCGTCGGAATCGAACAGGCGCCCGGTAAATCCACCTCCTTCGCGTTCCAGCCCCTCGGGCGGTTCCGCTCGCTCCAGCAAGAGCGAGAGGGCCATGGAGTTAAGTAGCCACATCCGCCCTCCGCGATGCTGCATTCGCAGGGGGCGGTCCACTACCAGAGTGTCGAGCTGCTGGGCGTCGGGCAGGCCCATGATGCTTTCATGATAGCCAATGCCGCGCAGCCAACCGCTGCCCGGGCGGCGCAGGCATTCCGCAAGCTGATCGGGCGTGCTCACGTCCGGTGGGCCGCACCACACCGATGCCGCGCGCGCTGCCAGACTAGCGAGATGGATGTGGTGGTCATGCAGTCCGGGCAGCAGAGCGCCACCAGCCGCGTCGATCACAGGCTCGTCATGCGCAGCGGTCAGCTTGCCGATTGCGTCGACCTGTCCGCCGGAAAGCCGGACATCGGCAACACCGTGGCCCCAGACATCAGCGGCGCGGATCAGCATTGCAGATAGCGCCCTGTATCGGCGCCAAAATCACGCACCTCGGCCAGCAGGCTCCGCCGTGTCACGCGTGGAAATGGCTTCCCGTTGCCGGCGCCCCAGCCGCGCAACTCGGCGGCGAGAAGGTCAGGATTGTGCTCGCCTTCTTCGTTGAGCGCGCGGGCAGTGATCCCACTCATGGCAAGGCCGAAACGGCACGCATCGCCGCGCTTGTACGCACGCCATCCTTCCAACGCGGCCGTGATGCCGGTGAGCGGGTCGGCAATCGCATCACCGACATAGCCGATCTCGCCGCTCGCGTCTGCAAGTGCGCGGCTGAGCCCCGCGGCCACTCCGCAATCGTTCCCGATGCCGGTCCACGTTGCTGCCTCGCCAATCGCGCCATGGCCGGTGACGGATAGCCAGACCAAGCCAGGCGTTTCGCGCACAAGGGCGTCGGCATCGATGCCAAGGTGCTTGAGGGCTCGCACCCGGGAGGATTCGATGACGAAATCAGCCCGGCGGATGAGCTCTACCAGCGCCGCCTTTTCCGTGGCGCTGGCGAAATCGACAGCAATGCTGGCCTTGCCCTGGTTGATGAGGTCGAAAGTTGCCGGATCGTCGCGGCGGATGAGGTCAGGCCGCGTCAGGCTCTCGACCTTCACAACCTCGGCTCCCGCAAGCCACAACAGATGGCCTGCGAGAGGCCCCGCCCAGATCGCCGACATGTCGATTACCAGCGGGCGATGATCCGGCTCGCGCCTTCGGTGCGGCCCGGTTGTCATGACTTCGATCGGAGGCGATGCGGGCGTTTCATCGGCTGATGCGACCGGCAAGCCCAACACCCGGCCGCGCGCGACAAGATCCGTGCAGTCATGCCGGGCGACAGCCACTGCTATCGATTCATTGTCCGTTATGTCGACAGCGTCGCCAAGGAACAGGGCTGGCAGCAGTTCCCGGTCTTCCGCGCGTAGAAGAGTCAGTGCGAACCAGCCGCCATCGCGTGTCTGCACAAGGCGGCTGCCGCCAATGCCTGCCGACACGCGGCCGTTGATCACGTAATTGCCGTTCGACCCGCGCTCTCCCAGGATCGTTGCACCATCGAGCGCAGCGATCCGGGGTGAGCCGGTTTCATCCGCCAGTTGCCGCAACTGCCTGCCAGCCCAGCGGGCCAGCGGAATCACGGGGCTGTCAGCCAAGGATCTTCTTGACCTCGCGCCGGATCAGCTTGCCCATTTCGTTGTAGGGAAGCTCGGCCACGAAGGCGACTTTTTCAGGCACACGGCTGGAGCGCAGGCGGCTGCGGATAAGTTCTTTCAGTTCATCCTCGGCGGGTTCGCTGTGGCCTTCGCGCAGCACCACGGCAATGCCGACGGCCTCGCCCCATTCAACCGAGGCGACGGCGCAGGCGCAGGCATCGGCGATGGCGGGATGGGTGAGAAGAACGTCCTCGATCTCGCCTGGCGACATGTTCTCGCCGCCGCGCACGATGACGTCGTCGGCACGGCCGGAGAGGAAGATGTAGCCTTCCTCGTCCATGTAACCGGCATCACGGGTCGGGAACCAGCCGCCCTCGATCAGGGCGCTCTTTTCCTTGTATTCGCCCGAAACCTGATCGCCGCGGACGAAGATTTCGCCAGCCTGTCCGGCGGGCATTACATTGCCATCCTCGTCGCGGATCTGAATCTCGACGGTCGGTAGGGCCTGGCCGAGCGAGGTGAGACGCGCACGCACCTTGGGATCGTCGGATGCAAGGGCCGCGCGGTGATCGTCGGGGCCGAGCAGCGCGATGGTCGAGCTGGTCTCTGTCAGGCCATAGGCGTTGGTGAAGCCCGTTTCCGGGAACAGCGACAGCGCTTTCTGGATCACCTCCAAGGGCATCTTGCCGCCGCCATAGGCGATGGCGCGCAGCGAGGAGACGTTGGTTGCAGCACCCTTTTCCATGGCGGCGATGATGCGCGTCAGCATGGTAGGCACGACGAAGGCGTTGGTCACCTTCTCGGCAGCAACCAGCGCCAGCCAGCCCTCTGGCGAGAACGATGGCAGCATCACCATGCGACGACCGGCATAGATCGACGACATGATCGCCGAGATTCCGGCGATATG
>JBEVKC010000029.1:0-6482 GCA_040509895.1 Novosphingobium sp.
GGTGCGATCAAGGCCCTCGCCCAGCAACACTGGCACTGCATTTGCCGTCAGCGCGCAAATTGCGACCGAAAATACCGTCGCCGCAGCCGCCAGCTTGATGAAGCGAGGCGAACGCACGCCTTCGGAAAGCGCAAGCCCGCGCAGCTTTGGCCGTTCTGCCCGAGTTGCTGCATTGCGCTTTTGCTCACCTGGACCGTGAAAGAAGAGGAACGTCAGCGGCAAGACTACTGCCAGACTGATAACGGCAAGGCCGACATAGGCAGCCCGCCAGCCAAACCGTTCGACCAGCACATTGGTAAGCGTTGGATAGAGCGCCGCCGCTATACCGGTGCCGCACAGCGCAATCGCCAACGCAAGGCCGCGATTGCGTTCAAAGGACGCGTTGATTGCCGCCGTCCAGACAGTCGGGATGACGAACATGCTGGTAACGCCAAGCAGCATCCAAAGCGCCCACCACATCCGAATGTCGGACGTCACAGTGGACAGGAGCGCCACAGCCCCGGCGAACAGGATCGGGCCAACAAGGCCTATCTTTCGCGAACCGAACCGATCGACGGCCATGCCAACCAGCGGCGCCACCAACAGGGCAATCAGCGAGACTATCAGTGGTCCGGTGGAAATCTGCGCGCGCGCCCAGCCGAACTCCTGCTCCAGCGGGCCGATCATGACCCCCAGCGAATATCCGTGGATCGAACAGAACATGATCCCGGCCATGGCGGGAAGGAGAATCAGCCCGTGTTGCCTGAACTCGTTCAATCCGGATGTGGCGCCGGCACGCTCCATGTTTCTCTCCCTCGCTTTTGTTCTTGTGGCCATGTTGCGCGGATTTCCGCCAGTTGCCTAGGCAAACCGTGCCTAGGTTGCGGCAATTAGCGTTTTGGCAAGCAGATTCGGGATATCCGATTCGCATGGACCTGACGCCGATCGACCTGAGCGATTCTTCGTGCACTCCGCTGCGGGCCGCGGATATTCCCGCGTTCGCCAGACCAGCGTTGGGAGGCAGCAGCCTCATGGCCACGCGCTGGGCCACGGTGCATCAGGCGGTTGAGGCAGTGTCTTTCTTTGCGGGCATCGCCCCCGCAGAAGACGGCCCCGAAGTACGGAACTTTCCCGAAGCGATGCGCAAATGTGGCGGCTGGCGCCGCGAACTTGCGGAGCAAGGGGTCGAGGACCTGATTGCCGTATTGGAGCCCGGCGTCACGGCGCTTCTTGCCGTTCATGACAGCGGCGCCGATGCCCGGCCCGCGGCCATGGCGCTATGGCAGGAATTCCAGACGGCCCGCGACGCACTTCTTGCGCTGGCACCCACCGCCTAAGCGGATTGCAGCGCTTAGCGCTTGCAAGTTCCCCCTATGTTCCTAAAACGGGAGCATGGCTGAGGGCGACTCACTTACTATTGCGGCGAATGAAGAACGGGCGGCTTTGGCCGTGGCACGTGGTATTTGCCGCCTGTTTGCCCGCAACGACATCTGGTGCATTGCCGAAATGCCGCTGCGCTGCGGGCGGCGCGCGGATCTTATGGGCGTTGACCCTAAGGGACGCATAATCATCGTCGAGATCAAGGTGAGCCGCGCCGATCTGCTGGGTGACAGCAAATGGCCTGACTACCTGGAATATTGCGATCGCTTTTACTGGGGGCTTGCCTCTCATCTCGATCGCGAATGCCTTGAAACACCGGTCTTCCAGCCGGAGCGTTGCGGGGTGATCGTGGCGGACGGCTATGACGCGGAGATTTTGCGGGCGGCACCGTCGCTTCCCCTTGCTGCAGCCCGGCGCAAGACAGAGGTGGAGCGTCTGGCGCGGGCTTCGCTTCGCCGGCTGGTCGTTGGCGGTGACCCGCTTTGCGCGGCTTGGGGGAACTGATGCCAAGCCGCCGCGAACAGATCGCGATGACCGATGCTGAGGTGCGCGCCTATCTTCAGGCGCAGCGGCGGATCATCCTTGTCACCAATGGCCCTGGCGGAATGCCCCATCCCGTGCCGATGAATTATGGGCTCGATCCCGAAGGCCGGATCATCCTGACCGCTTTCCGCAAGAGCCAGAAGGTGAAGAACCTTGAACGCGATCCGCGCGCTACACTGCTGGTAGAGAGCGGCGCTGGCTATGGCGATCTGCGCGGGGTGATCGCTTGGTGTGAGGCTGAAGTTCTCTCCGATCCGGAGGAGGTCGCGCACAACATGGCTCTTATGCGAGCCGATGCGGAGACGGCCCGGAGCATTTCAGGCACGAGGGACGATCAGGTGCGCGCTTCGATGAGCAAACGCGTGGCCCTGCGCTTCACGCCCTACCGCTATGCCAGCTGGGACCACGAAAAGCTTGGCGAGTTCTACTGATTACTCGGGCGGCGCAGTTCAAGGGCGCGCAGGATTGCCCGCTTTTCCTCGCCGCTGGCCGTTGACCATGCCGCGATCTCGTCCAGCGTTCGGCAGCAGCCCTCACACCAACCGGTCTTGCGGTTGATCCGGCATATGGTGTTGCAGGGGCTGGCAGGCTCTTCCATAGGCGGGTTTCAAGCAGTGACACGGTCACTACGCAACCACTCCTTTTGTGCTAATCGTTGATGAATATGACCATCCTGGCATCCGTGCTGGCCATGACGGCGATTATCGCACTGCGCTATCTTGCCAGCAGCGGCTTGTTTGCGTGGCTGACGCAGCGGCGCCATCGCGGCCTGTACCTTGGCCTGAACGAGCAGATGCGGCGCGAGGTCGGCTGGTCGCTTGCTTCGGCGGTGATCTACGGGATCCCGGCAGGCATGGCTGCATGGGCGTGGCAGGTACGCGGATTGACCCAGATCTATACCGACGCGGGCGACTATCCGCTGTGGTGGCTTCCACTGTCGCTAGTGGTTTTCCTCTTCGCCCATGATAGCTGGTTCTACTGGACGCACCGCTGGATGCACACACCGGCTGCATTCCGCATTGCCCATGCAGTGCACCATGCCAGCCGTCCGCCAACCGCATGGGCGGCGATGAGCTTTCACCCCGTTGAGGCCGTGACCGGAGCCGTGGTCATCCCGGCGCTGGTTTTCCTCGTCCCGATCCATGTCGGCATGTTAGGCTTGGTGCTGGCAATCATGACCATCATGGGCGTCACCAACCACATGGGCTGGGAAATGTTTCCGCGCCGCCTTGTTTATTCCCCCGCGGGTCTCTGGCTGATTACGGCAAGCCATCACCAGCGCCACCATGAGCAATATCTATGCAACTATGGCCTCTACTTCCGTTTCTGGGATCGCCTGTGTGGAACCGACCGGGGATTGTCGTCCGCGTTCTCGCGGGACTGACTGCCGCGGCCGCGCTATTGGGAGCTGCGCCCGCTGAGCAGGGTACCGAGGTGTCCTTTCGGATCGAGGGACTGCGGTCCACGAAGGGACAGGTCATGGCTTGCCTGACGACGGTGCCGCGGTCCTTTCCCCAGTGCAAGGAAGGCAAGCTGACGCGCAGCCGCCTTGCCATCCCGGCAGCGCAGGCCGCCACGATCGACTTTGGTCCGGTCGAGAAGGGCACTTACGCCATAGCGATATTGCATGACGAAAACGGCAACGGGAAAGTGGACTATGCGCTATTCATTCCCAAGGAGGGGTTCGGTTTTTCACGCAATCCCGTCGTGCGGACCGGCCCGCCGTCATTTGAATCAGCCGCCTTTGCCGTCGGCGATGCCCCTGTGCAGCTGACCATCCGCATGCGCTACATGTTCTAGCACCAGGTCGCATAGCCCCCTTGCCCCCTGCGCGCGGGTGCGCCTACGCTAAAAAGCATGGGAGAGAGTGATCCGCACAAAACCGGAGGCCAAGGCCGGCCGGACCAGCCTGGCGGTACCTTCACTCCTTTCCGCTATCCCGCCTTCCGGGCGATCTGGATAGCCAACCTGACGACCAGCCTTGGCGCCACCATGCAGTCGGTGGGCGCCGCCTGGCTGATGACCGACCTGACCACTTCGCACCGCCTGGTCGCCATGGTGCAGGTATCGACCACAATTCCGATCATGCTCTTCGGCATTTTCGCCGGAGCCATCGCCGATAATTTCGACCGGCGGCGCGTGATGCTCTGCGCGCAATGGGGCATGCTCGTGGCATCGGCGGTACTCTCGGTGCTGACCTACCTCGGCTATATGAACCCCGCGCTGCTGCTGGCACTGACACTGGCGGTTGGCACCGGGACGGCACTGAATTCACCGGCCTGGCAGGCATCGGTCCGCGCTCAGGTCGGTCCGCGCGACCTGCCGCAGGCGATCTCGCTCAACACGATCGCCTTCAATCTTGCCCGCAGCGTCGGTCCGGCACTGGGCGGATTGCTGATCTCACTCTGGGACGTCAGCCTGGCCTTTCTTATCAACGCCGTCAGCTATATCGGAATGATCGTCGTGCTGACGCGCTGGCATCCGGGTGTGGAGCCCCCCGTGCGCCAGCCCATGCTGCCCGCGATAAAGGCTGGACTTGGCTTTTGCGCCACATCCCCACCGATCCGCCGCATCCTTATACGCGGCTGCGCACTGGGCTTTGGTGTCGCGGGTTATCAGGCGCTGGTGCCGATGGTGGTGCGCGACCGGTTGCATGGGACCGAGATCGACTACGGATTGCTGCTTGGCTCCTTTGGTATTGGCTCCATCGCCGCCGCGCTGGGTGTGGCCAAGGCCCGTCGCCGCTGGGGCACCGAAACGGTGTTAACCGCCGCCACGATCGCCTTCGCCATCGCGCAGATCGACCTCGCCACCGCGACGGAGATGGTCTGGGCCTTGCCCGCCACGTTCATTGCGGGCGGCGCCTGGGTGGCATCGTTGACGACCTTGAACGTCGCGATGCAGATGCGGTCGCCCGACAATATACTTGGCCGCTGCCTGTCGATCTATCAGGCGGTGACTTTCGGCGGCATGGCTATTGGCGCATGGTTCTGGGGCGCGATGGCCGACCTTCGCGACCTTCAGTTCGCGCTTTTGCTCGCAGCGGCGTTCCTTGTCGTCTCGCTGGTAATCCTGCGGATTGCGGCGCCGATGCCGAAACCCTCTGAAGGCCGCATCGAACCCCGCAACTGAAATCCGGCAAGTCATTGCCCCGGTCGAAACAAACCCGCGCAACTTAACGGTTAGTTTACCACGTTGCGCCAAAAGGGGGGCTACACGACTTGGCGAGGGTGCCAAATGGACAGTTTGCGAGGCTATTTTCCGGACGCGGATGTCACCAACGATCGGTACGACCCGATCGAGGACAACGCTGTGCATGACGGCCCGCCGCTGCCTATCGGCAACGACGAGCGCCGGATGCAGGTGCGCGCCTATAATCACTGGGCACAGCTGCTCTACAATCGCAGGTTCCCGTCGATAGAGGACCTGGCTCCGGACCTGTTGCCGGATTTCGGCCCCTACAGCGTGCTGCTGGATTTCACTTCAGGCGTCGACAACCCGTCGATCCGCTTTCTTGGCACCAAATTGGCAGAAGAATGCCGTGGCCAAGAGGCGATAGACAGCCTGTCGGACGTTCCGACCCGCTCACTGTTGTCGCGCATCACCGACCACTACATGCAGATCCTCGCCAACCAGGCGCCGATCGGTTTCGAAGCGGAGTTCGTGAATCAGCGGGGCTCCACAATCCTCTATCGCGGCATCCTGCTGCCCTTTTCCAGCAACGATGAGACCATCGATTTCATCTATGGCGTCATCAACTGGAAGGAACTGGCCGACCTGCTGACAACCGACGAGTTGCTGCTCGAAATCGACCAGGTCCTGGATCCGCAGGATGATGACCTGCAGGCCGAGCTTGCGGCAACCGGCTTGTCCCAAGGGCCCGGCGAGCCCGACGTGCTTGAGCTTGTGACACCGCTGGAGCCCGATGACGCAGTCAACTGGCCGGAACCGGAATTCGGCGCCGATGATGTTACGCCCGCCTTTGCCCAGCTGCCGGACGAAGGCGAGGAAGACCTCACCCCGGCTGCAGCCGATGAGATCGCCCTCGACGGGATGGAACTGGCCGATTGGCTCGCCTCGGCGCGCGAAATGGCCGAAGCCGCGCTGGGAAGCGAAGATCGCTCTCGCCACGCGCTCTATGCCGCGATTGGCCGGGCATATGACTTTTCACTCGCGGCGGCCGATGCCCCCGAAGACTTCCAGGAACTGGTCACCGATTCGGGCCTGACCATGCAGGATCGTGCGCCCATGACGCCGATCGTGAAGTTGGTTTTCGGCGCCGACTATGACAAGACGCGCCTGACAGAATACGCAACTGCACTGGGCCACGCACACCGCATCAGGTTGCAGCGCGGTTCGCTGGCAGCATATCTTTCCTCTGCGCCCGGCGGCCTGAAGGCCGTGGTGAACGAAGAACGCCGGCTGAAGCGGGAGGAAAGCGGCAAGGCACCTGAAACCCGCGACACGCCCGCAGAGGCGCTGGCGCGCAAGCTTCGCCAGATGGATTATTTTCCTTACGAAAGCATCGAGGACGAAGGCGCGGAATTCACCGTTCTGGTCGCACGCCGCCTGCAGACCGG
>JBEVKC010000030.1:0-13644 GCA_040509895.1 Novosphingobium sp.
AAGCCAATATTGAAATTGTCGATAACGTCGCCACGGCTGACATCGACATTGGCATCGATGCCGCGCACCGCCGCTTTGCCATCCATCGCGGGCAGCATGATATAGGGCTGGATGACGAAGCGTGTGCCTTCGTCCTGTGCCTGTGCAGAAACCGGCTGAATTACGGAAATCCCCGCCAGTATAATAAGGCTCGCAGTTCTTATCATATGTATTTCTCCACATGAGATAATCGCGAGTACTGAGCTATAGTGGCAGCAATCGGATACCGTCGCAATTTTTCGAAATATGGCAGGCAGACTAAACATAAAATATACTTCTGGCGAGGGCATTACCTTGGGCGATCCCGCTGCAGTTTCCACCCTTGGCATCCGTCACAGATGTCCTCATCTGGGTTCGGAGAAATCCAGTGCGATTTCCACAGCCCTCGCCTTCCGCGCCAAGCCCGCAGCCGCTATCAGCGCCCGCACCTGATTCACCCAATACCGGAGTTACTCCCCGATGGCCGAAACCACCGACGACCGCCTGCGCCTTTTGATCGAGCGCGTTGAACGACTTGAGGAAGAAAAGAAGGGCATCGGCGACGACATCAAGGACGTTTACCTTGAGGCCAAGGCCGTCGGCTATGACGTGAAAATCATGCGCCAGATCGTCCGCCTGCGCAAAATGGCGCCCGATGACCGCAAGGAAATGGAAGCCATCCTGGACCTCTACAAGGCCGCTCTCGGCCTCGGCTGATAGGGCAAACCGCCACTGGACGCGCCTTTCGGCCGTGCTAGAAATCGCTCTTCGTCAGGGGGTTCATTCCATGCGCAAGGCAATTCTCGCACTGGCCGCCAGTGCGCTGTCCATCACTCTGTCCGTCACTGGGGCATCTGCCCAAGAAGCTCCGGCCAGCCCGGCGACCTATATCCACGCCGGTCGCCTGCTCGACCAGCCGGGTCAATCTCCGCGCGGGCACAGCACGATCATCGTGCGCGATGGCCGCGTGGCAGAGGTTCGCGACGGGTTTGCCGCACCCGAACCGGGCGCCAAGCTTGTCGACTTGTCGAAAAGCTTCGTCCTGCCGGGTCTGATCGACATGCATGTCCACCTGCTGGGCGTGGGCGGCGATCCGGTAAAAGCGCGGATGACGGCGCTCAACCGCGATGATGCGGACGACCTGATGATGGGCGTTGCCAACGCGCACACGACGCTGCTTGCAGGCTTCACCACGGTCCGCGACCTTGGCTCTAACGCACGCTCCATCCGGGCGCTGCGCGATGCCCAGGCGCAGGGGCTGATCGACGCGCCGACCATCGTCAACGCCGGCATGGGCATTGCCGTCACCGGCGGGCACGGCGACCAGACGAATGGTGTCGCCGAAACCTTTGCCAATGCCGTGGACCCGCACCAGTTCCACCTTTGCGACGGCCCCGACGACTGCCGCCGCGCCGTTCGCCGCCAGGTTGGGTTAGGCGCCGAAGTCATCAAGTTCAAGGCGACCGGGGGCGTGCTGTCCAACGTCAGCGGCGGCCTAGGCCGGGCCATGACGCCGGAGGAAATGCGCGCCATCATGGACACCTCGCATGAACTCGGTCGCAAGGTGGCCGCGCACAGCCACGGCGTTGAGGGCACGCGCGCCGCGGTCGATGCGGGCGTGGACACCATCGAGCACGGCAGCTTCCTTGACGACAAGGCCATCGCTTCCATGAAGCAGCATGGCACGTGGCTGGTGCCGACGATGCTCGCCCCCGCAACTGCGGCGCAGCAGGCGGAAAGCGGGGCCTTGCCTCCCTCCGTCCTGCCCAAGGCGCGCGAGGCTGTGAACGCCGCCCGCGAAAGCCACCGCAAGGCCATCGCCGCCGGGGTGAAGATCGCCTTCGGCACCGACACCGGCGTTTCGAAGCATGGCGACAATGCCAAGGAATTCGCCCTGATGGTCGATGCCGGGATGACTCCCGCCGCCGCGATTCGCGCCGCGACGGTCGATGCCGCCACCGCTCTTGACCGCTCCGACCGCTTTGGCCGCATCGCTCCGGGCTTTGATGCGGACATCATCGCGGTGGACGGCGATCCGCTGGCCGAGGTGCGCCAGCTTGAGGACGTCGACTTCGTGATGAAGCGCGGCAAGGTGGTGAAGTCGCTCGATTGAACGGGCAGCAGTTGTCTGATCGCGCCCGCTCGGCTAGGGGCGGCGCAACTCAATAGCTAGCTGACGAAGCGAACCATGGCAGGCCATTCCAAATTCAAGAACATCATGCACCGCAAGGGCGCGCAGGATAAGAAGCGCTCGGCGCAATTTTCCAAGCTCAGCCGCGAAATCACAGTCGCGGCGAAGATGGGCATGCCCGACCCGGACATGAACCCGCGCCTGCGCGCCGCCGTCAACGCGGCCAAGGCGCAGTCGATGCCCAAGGACAACATCCAGCGCGCCATCGACAAGGCGAGCAAGGGCGACGGCGAGAACTATGAGGAAATCCGCTATGAGGGCTATGGCCCCGGCGGCGTTGCCCTGATTGTCGAGGCGCTGACCGACAACCGCAACCGCACCGCCACCAACGTCCGCACCGCTTTCTCCAAGAACGGCGGCAACCTTGGCGCATCTGGCGCGGTGAGCCATGGTTTCGAACGGCTTGGCCTGATCGAATACCCCGGCAAGGCGGGCGATGAGGAGAAAGTCCTCGAGGCCGCTATCGAAGCCGGCGCCGACGATGTGGAAAGCGACGAGGACGGCCACCAGATCTGGACCAGCGTAGACAGCCTGCACGAAGTCGCCCGCGCCCTTGAAGGCGTTCTGGGCGAGGCAGAGGCCGTGAAGCTGGCGTGGAAGCCCAACCTCAAGGCCGACGTCGGCGAGGATGAGGCGCGCACCCTGCTCAAGCTGATCGATGTGCTGGACGACGACGACGACGTCCAGACCGTGTGGGGCAACTATGAAATCTCCGACGAGGTGATGGAGAAATTGGGCTGATCATAATCGGCCTCGATCCCGGCCTCGGCACTACCGGCTGGGGCGTGATCGCCAAGACGGGCAACCGGCTGACCCACATCGCCAACGGGCAGGTCAAGACCGACCCCAAGGCTGCATTATCCGAACGCCTCGTCACGCTAGACCGGGAACTGACCGACGTGATCCTCCACCACCGGCCCGATAGCGGCGCGGTGGAGGAAGTGTTCGTCAACGCCAACCCGCAATCCACGCTGAAGCTGGGCCAGGCACGCGGCGTCTGCCTGTTGTCCCTCGCCCGCACGGGCATGCCCGTAAGCGAATATGCCACGCGCCTGATCAAGAAGGCGCTGGTCGGCACCGGGGCTGCCGAAAAGGCGCAGGTCCAAGCCATGCTCAAGGTGCTGCTGCCGGGCGTGAAGCTGGCTGGACCCGATGCTGCCGATGCGCTCGCCGTGGCAATAACACATGCCAACATGATGCGCGGCTAGGCGAACATCCCGCCATTGACACCCAGCCCCCGGTTTGGCGAGTGTAGGTCTGCTGATTGGAAAGTGAGCACAAACATGCGCCTGCCCCTCCTCATCATCATCGCAACCGCCTTGCTCGCCTCGTGCCAGCAGCACGACGGACAGGGGGATGCCACCGCACGCAAGGACGAGGGACACAACAACTTCACCGCCATCACGCCCGAAGAGACATTGCGCTTTTCCGGCACGGAGCCCTTCTGGGGCGGCTCTGTCACCGGCAATGACCTGGTCTGGACCACGCCCGAAAAGCCCGGGGGCGCGACGATCAGGGTCGAACGCTTTTCCGGCAACAACGGCCTGGGCTTCTCCGGCAAGCTGGACGTCAAGGACTTCAACATGGCGGTAACCCACGCACCCTGCAGCGACGGGATGAGCGACCGGACCTATCCCTTCACCGTGACGGTCGAGATTTCCCAGCAAGCGTACAACGGCTGCGGCTGGACGGAGAAAATGCCGTTCACCGGACCCAAGGCGCCCTAGGCACTGCGATGACTTCCGGCCCCACCCTTCTCTCAGGCGGCAATCCGCAGATCCCCAAGGGAGAGGGCGACGCCCCGGTGCAAGCCTACATCGCCGCGATGCCGGGTTGGAAAAGCGAGCTTGGCCGCCAACTCGACCGGGTCATCGAGCGGGAGGTTCCCGGCGTGCAAAAGGCGGTGAAGTGGAACTCACCCTTCTATGGCGTGGAAGCAGGCCTCTGGTTCCTCAGCTATCACTGCTTCACGAAATACGTGAAGGTCACCTTCTTCCGCGGCACTTCCCTGAAGCCGGAGCCTGCCGGCAAGTCCAAGCACCCCGAAGTGCGCTACCTCGACATTCACGAAGGCCAGTTCGACGAAGCCCAGTTCGCCGACTGGGTGAAGCAGGCGAGCCAGTTGCCCGGAGAGAAGATGTGAGCGAAAGCCCCGCCGACCTGATCGACGCAAGGCTGGCCGCGCTGGGCGACTGGCGCGGCGAAGTTCTCGCCCGGATGCGGGGGCTGATCCACGACGCCGATCCTGACGTGGAAGAGACGGTGAAGTGGCGCAAGCCGTCCAACCCCTCTGGTGTGCCGGTGTGGGAACATGCCGGGATCATCTGCACGGGCGAGACCTACAAGGACTATGTCAAGCTGACGTTCGCGAATGGAGCTGCGCTGGAAGACCCGGCCAAGCTGTTCAACGCCAGCCTAGCCGGCGGCACCCGCCGCGCCATCGACATTCGCGAGGGGCAAACGGTGGACGCGGCCGCCTTCAAGGCGCTGGTGAAGGAGGCCGTGGCGCTCAACGTCGCGAAGAAGCCGAAGAAGGGTTGACAATCAGGACGTGAAGCCGGGCCCTTCCGGTAAAGTGACCAATATCGGCGCGGGCACCTGCACGTGCACCTGCGGTTCGACCACGGCCTCGTCCGGCGCGGGTGCGGGAGCCATCTCGGCAACCTCAATCGCTGCCGGTTCAGGCTCCGGCTCCGCCATCACTTCCTCCAGTTCCGCGGCATAGTCCGGCACCGTGTAGTCCGGCAGAGGCTCAGAGTAGGGAATCGGCGGTTCGAGCCAGCGGTGCGGCCCGCCATCGATCGGCCCGGCCTCCACGAAACGGTATGATACGGACGAAAACTGCGGCTGCGGCAGGGACTCCCGCCAGTGCGATTCAGGCGGCGGCTTCATTGCCGTGGGCACGGTCAGGGCAAACAGCGAACCCAGGATCGTCCCCGCGCACGTAGCGCCAAGCATGATGATGCGGCCCTCAAGCATGATGCCTCCAGACGCAGCGAGTGTCCGGAAATGAACGCGAGACGACGAGCGGTGTTCCAAGCGTCCTGCCACACGTTCCCTCCGCACGCAGGCCGTGGCATACCAGCACAGGGGCATTGGACGGGGCACGGACGCCGATGTGCAACCACTATCGCAACCACCCGGAGGCCATCTCCTCATGGCGCGAATATATCGAGTGGGACCTCTACGAGCGCTTGCCCGACCCTGACTTGTGGCCAAAGCGGCAGGCGCTTGTCGTCCGCATGGCGGATGGCCGCCGGGCGATGGATGCGATGACATGGGGCGTGCCGCTGAAGCTGGCGGGCAAGCGGCCCGGCACGACCGTCACCAAGCACGTCACCAATGTTCGCAACCTAACCAGCCCGTTCTGGAAATCGGTCCTAACCGTCCCGGCGCAGCGCTGCCTTGTCCCCTTCACGTCCTTCGCCGAACCAAAGATCGGGGCGGGGCGGGAAGAGCACTGGTTCACGGTAAACAGCCAGCCGTCAGCTTTTGCCGGCATCTGGCGGCCAAGCGAGGCAGGCAACGTCTTCGCCTTCCTGACCTGCGAACCCAACCCGCTGGTCGCCGAGCTTCACCCCAAGGCCATGCCAGTCATCCTCCACCGCGAGGATTTCGACCGCTGGCTGACGGGGGAATATGTGGATGCCAGCGGGATGGCGGTGCCGTTTCCGTCGCAGTTGATGGCAAGGTCTGTGATAGCGCCCAATGTGGCTGACTGAAGAAAGACGTTCCGCAATGACCAAGGGCAAAATCCACATCGGCGTCGGCGGCTGGACCTTTGAGCCGTGGCGCGGGACGTTCTATCCTGCGGGCCTGCCGCAGGCGCGGGAACTGGAATATGCCGGGCAGCACCTCACCGCGATTGAGATCAACGGTACCTTCTACCGCACCCAGACCGTGGCCAGTTTCCAGAAATGGCGCGATACTGTTCCGGAGGGGTTCGTCTTTTCGCTGAAAGCATCGCGGTTTTGCACCAATCGCAAGGTGCTGGCCGAAGCGGGTGAGAGCATCGGCAAGTTCGTGGATTCAGGCATAACCGAACTGGGCGGAAAGCTGGGGCCAATCCTCTGGCAGCTTGCGGCGACCAAGAAGTTCGATCCCGACGACATGACCGCTTTCCTCTCGTTGCTGCCCGCAGAGCATGGCGGAGTAACGCTGCGCCATGCCATAGAGCCCCGGCATGAAAGCTTTGCCGACCCGGCCTTTGTCGCGATGGCGCAAGCACATAACCTCGCCATTGTTTATGCCGAACACGAAACCTACCCTCGTTTCGAAGAACAGACGGCGGACCTCACCTATGCCCGCATCCAGCAAGCACGCGAGGAGTTGACCGAGGGTTATTCCGATGCCGAGCTTGACAGGCTGGCGGATCAGGCGCTGGATTGGGCGGCAAACGGGCGCGACGTGTTCCTGTTCTTCATCAGCGGTGACAAGGTGCGAAATCCGGCCGCTGCGCAGGCATTGATCGCGCGGCTGGGCTAAACAGGGGCAAGCTTGATGACGGATAAACGGCCGAACGACTGGTTCTCCATCGGCATGGACGCCTGGATGCTGGGAGCCGAAGCGGCCACGGTCATCGGCCTTCGCAGCATGAAAATGGCCATGGGCGGCGCGCAAGCCCAGCGCGAGGCACACCGGATGGTGGCCGAAAAGATGGAGGCGGGCGCCGCTCTTGGCATGGCGCTGGCGACCGGCAAGCTGGGAACCGACGCAGAATCGGTCACGCGCGGGACGGTGTCGCATCTCCGCAAGAAAGTGCGCGCCAACCGGAAGCGGCTTTCGGGCAGTTAGATCCTCGACGAAAATGGGGGCGGCATCTCGCACGCCCCCATCCCCGTTGCAGCTTATAGAGCGACGACGCCGCCGTCGTTCTTGGTAATGACCACCGTTGCCGAACGCGGACGCCCGGTGCCGCCGGTCTGGCTGGCAGGCCAGTTGCTGCCGAATGCAGTAGCGGTGCCGTCCTCGCCCGGGTGCTGGATGTTGACGAACAGGGTTCGGCCGTCCGGCGTGGAATCGACGCCGGTGATCTCTGCCTGCTTTGGCCCCACAAGGAAGCGGCGCAGGTTGGCCCCCGGCGCAGCGCCGACACGGGTCGCCTGCGTGGCAGTTCCGCCGGCCTGATCCGTGTTGGTGATGGTCCGCGTTCCACCGTCTCCGACGCTGCCCGGCATGGCCGCCAGCATCATGCAGTTGGTGACATCGGTGTAGGCGCCGTCGTCCGTCTGGATCCACAACACCGGCTTGACGAGGCCGGAGGCATTGCTCGGGCGGCCGAACCACAGACCGTCCGGGCTCGAGAAGTCGTTGGTCGCGTCAAGGCCCGACAGGTTGATGTTGGTGGCATTGAGGTCAGCCCCGGCACCAAAGGCATAGATGTCCCAGGTGAAAGTTGCGGCTTCCGACGTGTCACCGGCTTCGCGCAGACGGATGATGTGACCGTTGGGGTTGCCGAACTGGGCCGTCGCGCCCTTCGGGTCGTTGTAGTGCCGCGGATTGGCCGCGTCGGTCTGCGCCAGCGGGCGCGATGCGGCGTTAGTGTTTGTCAGGGTGAGGTAGACCTCGCCCGTCACCGGGTTCACCGCAGTCCATTCCGGCCGGTCCATCTTCGTTGCACCGACAGCGTCGGCGGCAAGGCGCGCATTGGTAAGCACGTCTGCCTGATCGGCGAAGGGATAGGTGGCGTTGGCGGCAGTCAGCGCACCAGCGCCGAAAACCAGCGGCAGCCATGTGCCGCTGCCATCGGCGTTGAACTTCGCGGCGTAGAGCGTACCGGTGTCGAGATACTTGTCGCCAACGGCCAGCCGATCGGTGCGGGCAGCGTCAGCAGTGTTCCACGCGGTCGCCGAGACGAACTTGTAGAGGTACTCGTTGCGGCCATCGTCGCCCATGTAAAAGGCGGGCTTCACACCGGAAACGAATTTCGACGGCCAGCATCCCTCATGACCCATGCGGCCAAGCGCGGTGCGCTTGCGCGGGACGGCGTTGGGATCATAGGGGTCCATTTCCACGACCCAGCCAAAATGATTGGGTTCGTTACGGAAGTCGCCCGTACCGTCTGCTGCAGTCGCGGCGTTCATCGCGGCGTTCCAGCGGGAATACAATGTGCCACCAGCCGCCGGGGTGACGGTCGACCAACTGAAGTTACCCGACCCGCTGGTCACGCCATAGCGGGTGAGCGAAGTGACCGACTTGGGATTGATGCCACCAGCTGCGGCACGGGCAGGGTTGTCCGTTGCAGTTGCGCGCTTGAAGTAACCGGCCCAGTTTTCCTCACAAGTCAGACTGGTGCCCCACGATGTATGGCCGTTCGCGCAGTTGTTGATCGTGCCGCGCCCCTGCGTGCCATCAGGCGAATGCAGCGTCCTGAGCAGCGCGTTACCGCGCACCGGACCGTTGAAGACAACCGGCGTGTTCGGCGTGACGCGGCGGTTGAGGCTCGACCCCTGGTTGTAGCTCCAGACGCGGTTGCCATTGTGGCTGACCTCCACGACGCTGACGCCGTGCGCCTCGATTTCCTTGAGCGCCTCGGCTTCGGGCCGGATGCCGCCGGGGCTGGTCGGGCCGTTGGGATGCATATAGGCCGGGACGATGTTTTCGTGGTTCATCACCAGCAGTCCGCGCTGGCTGCTGTTGTCGTCACGGCCGGTGCCAGTGGCGGCAAGACCGAAATAGTAGAGCGCATCGTGCTGGTCGCCGGCACGATTCAGGAAATCGGTATCCGTGCCGTTGTTGGCATAGGCGGGCACGTTAGCGGCAAGCGGGTCGCCAAGGCGGTAAAGCACCGTCGCGGTATATCCCGCGGGCACGGTGACAACGTCGTCCAGGCTCTTTGCCACAGCGTTGAAGCCCAGAACCGCCGGAGTGACAGTGATGGTCGTTTCGGCGGTGGTCGACCTGCTGCCGTCCGATGCGGTGTAGGTAAACTTCAGGTCGGTCGAGCTGGCCACGCTGGGCGCAAGGAAAGTGGCCGTCGCCGTGTCGGCGCCGGTCAGTGTGACGGGCGGTCCAGCCGTCTGTGTCCAGCCGGAGGTAAGAGCTCCGGCTGTCGGGGCGCTGGCTGTCCCCGTCAGCGTGACGACGCGGCCTGAACTGGTGCTGGAGTTGGAACCTGCGGAAACCAGCGGGCCAGGCTGGACGGCGGCATCGTCGCCACCGCAAGCGGCAAGCATCGAGGTTCCGAAAACCGCCATTGCCGTCGCGGAAATGCCGCCGAACAACGTCTGTCGGCGCGAATAGCGCTCGGCAACGATGCTCGACAGGGTTGGATTGTCAGAGACATTGGTATCGACATCGCCGTCCGAATAGCCGGCGGAAACAGAATCGCGCATTATTGCAGCTCCCCATGATGCCCTGGAATCGGGTCGTACAGGCTGCTAGCGGGCGCGTGTGACAGCTTGGCTGGAAACAGCTGACAACGGCATGACCGATTCGTGCCGGAGATGTGACGCAGGCCCACCTGAGCCCACGGAAAACCTCAGAAACGACCGCCGTTTACATGGATGCATTGACCGGTGGTAAAGCTGGATTCGTCACTGGCGAGATAAATCGCAGCGCCGACCACTTCGCCGTTGCGCCCCAGCCGACCAAGGGCAGTTCTTGCCAGCATGGCCGCAGGCGGCGCTTCCTGGCTAGCCGCACCGCTGCCCCCGGTTGCGATCATGCCGGGGCAGACGGCATTTGCGCGAATGCCGTGACGACCCCACTCCGCAGCCATGTACCGGGTGAGCAGCCACAGCGTTCCCTTGGCGAGGCCATAAGCACCGTAGCCCGGAATGGGATCGATGCCGGTGGAAGAAATGAAGGTGACGATGCTGCCGCCCTTGCCCGCCTCGATCATCCTTGGAGCCAAGGCACGAAGCAGCCGCAACGCCCCCCCCGCCACCGCCTGCTGCTGCTCCCGCCATACATCGTCGGAAGTTGAGAGCAGGTCACCCATCGCTGGATCTGCGGGCTGGCTGGACAGTACGACGATGTCGATCCCGTCAAACGCCGCCCACGCAGCTTCGGCAAGCCGATCTGTGTCTTCGTCCCGGTTGAAGTCGACGGCCACGGTCGCTGCGCGAACACCCAACGCCCGTACTTCCTTGGCAAGCGGCGCCAGCTTTGCCTCGGTGCGCGTGGTCAGGACAAGGTCTGCGCCTTCCGCCGCGAAGGCGCGGGCGAGGTCGGCGCCAAGCTTCCCTCCCGCCCCGGTCATCAAGGCACGCTTGCCGGAAAGACGTCCCATCAGTTCGTCCTCTCGCCCGGGGACCAGCCTTCACTGGCCAGTTCGAACCCCGCAAATTCAAACCCCGGCGAAACAATGCAGCTTACCAGCACCCACCCGCCCAGAGGCTCTGCAGCCTGCCAGTGCCCCACCGGCACAAGAAGCTGGGGTTGCTCACCCCCCAGAACATTTCCGCCAAGTACGCGCCGTGTGGCCGGACTTGCATCGTCCGGAGCGGTCAACAGGGTAAGGGGACTGCCCGTGTGCCACAGCCACAGCTCAGTCGCATCGACGCGGTGCCAATGCGAACGCTGATCGGCATCGAGCAGGAAGTGGATGGCCGTGCAGCCCGCGCGTTCGCCTTCGGGGGCCTCGGCGCGCCATGTCTCGCGATACCAGCCACCTTCGGGGTGCGGGGAAAGCTGTAACCGTTCGATGATAGCCTTCGCCGCCTGTTCCATTTCACATCGCTCCCGTACTTGCGAGGGCGGAATGGAATGATAGTTTCAATGCCCGTCAAGCAATTGCGTGCCAGCAAAGGGGAAAGAATGATCAACATCATCAGCGCCATCATCGGCGGACTTTTCGTCGGGATCCTCGCGCGCTGGTTCTATCCCGGCAATGTCCCGATGAGCGGGCTTGGCACGATCCTGCTGGGCGTAGGTGGTGCATTGGTGGCGGGTGCCTTCGCAACCTGGCGGCAGGGCGGCACTGTCGGCCAGCACTTCAACCGAGCAGGCTGCCTCGCCTCTCTGATTGGCGCCCTGCTGCTGATCTTTATCGGGCGCCAGCTGGGCTGGGGGTGACGATCACGGCACCAGGACAGTGTCGTGCGCCTCAGGCAGCATCTCCGGGTAGTCGAGCGTGTAGTGCAGCCCGCGGCTTTCCTTGCGCTTCAGCGCTGACCGCACGATCAGCTCTGCCGTCTGCAGCAGGTTGCGCAGTTCGATCAGGTCGGTGGCAACGCGGAACTGGCCGTAATATTCCTCGACCTCACCCATCAACATGGCGATGCGGTGCGAAGCGCGTTCAAGGCGCTTTGTCGTGCGGACGATACCGACGTAGTTCCACATGAAGCGACGGATTTCCGTCCAGTTCTGCTTGATGACCACTTCCTCATCGGAATCGGTCACCCGGCTTTCGTCCCATGCCCGGACGGCTGGCGGGGCATCGAAACCCTCCCAATTGGCGAGGATGTCGGCAGCAGCAGCCTCGCCGAAGACGAAGCATTCCAGCAGGCTGTTTGAGGCAAGGCGATTGGCGCCGTGCAGGCCGCTTTCGGTACACTCACCCGCTGCATAGAGCCCCGGCAGGTCGGTACGGCCCTTCAGGTCCACCAGGATACCACCGCAGGTATAGTGCTGCGCGGGCACCACCGGGATCGGCCCCTTGGTCATGTCGATGCCCAGCGTCAGCAGCTTTTCATGGATGTTGGGAAAGTGCTCGCGCACGAATTCGGGCGGCTCGTGACTGATGTCGAGGTGGACATAGTCAAGGCCGCAGCGCTTGATCTCCGCGTCGATGGCGCGCGCCACGACGTCGCGCGGAGCGAGTTCCGCCCGATCATCATAGAACGGCATGAAGCGCTTACCGGTACGGGGATTGAGGAGATGCCCGCCCTCCCCGCGCACCGCCTCGGTGATGAGGAAATTCTTGACCTCAAGATTGTAGAGGCAGGTCGGGTGGAACTGCATCATCTCCATGTTGGAGACGCGCGCGCCTGCCCGCCAGGCCATTGCGATGCCAGCGCCAGTGGCGCCGCGCGGCGCGGTTGAGAACTGGTATACGCGCCCTGCACCGCCCGTCGCCAATACCGTAGCCCGCGCCGTATGCGCCTCTACCCGGCCAGTCGCCTCGTCCAGCGCATAGACACCCCATACGCGGCCGGAGCCCGAATAGCGCGTCTCATGCCGCCCGGTGATCAGGTCGATGCAGGCCCGGCCCGGTAGCAAGGTGATATTGGGATGCGCCTCTGCCGCCTGAAGCAGGGCAGACTGCACGGCCCAACCGGTCGCGTCGTTCACATGCACGATGCGGCGGTGCGAATGCCCGCCCTCACGCGTCAGGTGGAGGTCATCGCCCGCGGTGTTGAACGGCACGCCGAGTTCCACCAGCCGGTCGATCGCGCGCGGAGCCTGTTCGATGACGAACTCGACAGTCTCAAGCCGGTTAAGCCCGGCTCCTGCTACCATCGTGTCTTCTATGTGTTTCTCGAAAGTGTCCCCGGCGTCGAGGACGGCGGCAATACCGCCCTGTGCCCATGCCGTGGAGCCGCCAGTCAACGTCCCCTTGGCGAGCACGAGCACCTTGAGGCTCTCGGCAAGGGCGAGCGCGGCCGTCAGGCCAGCGGCGCCGGAGCCGACAATGATCACATCGCTGTTTAGGCCAGGCTGGCCAGACACCTTCTCCATGGCCCGCTCATGCCCATCCCGTGCAGGCAGCGCAAGCGGTCATCAGTCCGCCACCGCGTCGCTGGTCAGGGTAACGAACACGTCCTCTAGATCGGCCTCTCGCGTGGTCACATCAGCAATTGCAAAGCCCTGCGCCTGTACAAGGGCCAGCACTTCCCCGGCATTCACACGGTCCTTGTCATAAGTAATCGCGATGGTGCGGTCCGCCAGGGTTTCGCACTTCAGGAATGCGGGGTGAGAGGGCAGATCACCCACGTCGCGGTCCAGCGTCAGCACGACGACCTTTTCACGCGCCATTCCCACGAGTTCGCGCGTCGGTTTGTTGGCGATTAGCTGGCCGTGGTTGATGATCGCGATACGGTCGCACAGCTCTTCAGCTTCTTCGAGGTAGTGGGTGGTCAGCACCACCGTCACGCCCTCTGCGTTCATCTCCTGAACCAGCTCCCAAAGCTGACGGCGCAGTTCCACGTCCACGCCCGCGGTCGGTTCATCCAGCACCAGCACCGGCGGTTGGTGAACAAGCGCCTTGGCGATCAGCAGCCGCCTCTTCATGCCGCCGGACAGGGTCCGGGCATAGGCCTCCGCCTTGTCGGACAGGTGCACATCACGCAGCAATTCCATGCTCTGGCGCAGCGGCTTCGCAATGCCATAGAGGCCCGCCGTCATCTCCAGCACCTCAAACGGCGTGAAGAATGGGTCGAAGACAATTTCCTGCGGAACGATGCCGATAGAGCGCTTGGCGTTGCGCTGGTCGTGATCAATGTCGAAGCCCCAGATCGACACGTCGCCCGAAGTCTTCATCACCATGCCGG
>JBEVKC010000031.1:0-7795 GCA_040509895.1 Novosphingobium sp.
AGTTCGAGAAGCGGCTGCCCGTCGTAGGCAAAGGGGCTTTCCCACTCCGCGAGGCAAGGCAGAACCGCATCCTTGCCTGCAAGCACCGGCTCCAAACCGTCAAGCGGCCACGCCACCGCAAGGTCCGGATCGTCCCATGCGACGCCGCCCTCGCATTCCGGCGCATAATAGTTCGATGCCTTGTAGGCGACTTCGACGTCATCGGTCAGCGTGACGAAGCCGTGGCCAAAACCAACCGGCACGAAGAGTTGTTCCCCGCCGGCAGCCGTAAGCGTGGTCGCAACCCACTTGCCGAAAGTGGGCGATCCGGCCCGCAGATCGACCGCGACATCCCAGATCGCGCCCACCAGGCAACGCACCAGCTTCGCCTGCGCATGCGGCGCCCGCTGGTAATGAATGCCGCGCAGAGTGCCCCCCTTTGCCGAATAACTGTGATTGTCCTGCACGAAATCGCAGTCGATACCCAAAGCCGCCAGCGCGCGCCGGCTGTAACTTTCGACGAACCACCCGCGGGCGTCTCCGTGCCGGGCAGGAACGATGCATTTGGGGATCATGCGGCAACCGTGCTTTTGCAATCGTGCGTACAAGGCGTGCCGCACCGCGCGTGCAATATGGGTAATCCGGATGCTAGTCTATCCTAGAGAAGCCCAACTGAATTAATCTCCCCATGGCGCCATGATGTGGGATCGCATCCCCTTGTTGTTCTCCCGCAATTGCGTTTCCGGGGCAGTCGAATTATCGCCATGGTTGCGTGATTGCTTGAAATGCCTCGCTTTCCAAGCACGCATGGAGGTAGCTGGCGATGCGCGTTCTTGTCACAGGTGCAGCCGGCTTCATCGGCTATCATTTTGCACGGCGCTTGCTGGCGCGGGGCGATACCGTAATCGGGCTCGACAACGTCAATGACTATTACGATGTCCGCCTGAAAGAAGCGCGGCTGGCAGAGCTGGAGAATGCCAGCGACGGGCGCTTCACCTTCCTGCTCCAGGATTTCGCCGACTACGCCGGCCTGACTGCGGCGCTGAAGGGTCATGAATTCCAGCGCATCGTCCACCTCGGCGCGCAAGCGGGTGTCCGCTATTCGGTTGAGAACCCTCACGCCTACTTGCATTCCAACCTTTCGGGGCATCTCAACCTGCTGGAAGTAGCGCGCCATCGGGGCGTGGAGCACCTGGTCTATGCCAGTTCCAGCTCAGTCTATGGCGGCAACACCAAGCTGCCCTTTGCCGTTGAGGACCGGGTGGATCATCCCGTCTCGCTCTACGCCGCGACCAAGCGCGCGGATGAGTTGATGAGCGAAACCTATTCCCACCTCTACCATGTGCCGCAAACCGGGCTGCGCTTCTTCACGGTATATGGCCCGTGGGGCCGGCCCGACATGATGATGTGGATCTTTACCCGCAAGATCCTCGCCGGGGAGCCGATCCCCGTGTTCAACAACGGCGAAATGTACCGCGATTTCACCTACATCGACGATATCATCACGGGTGTCGCCTCAAGCCTCGACAACCCGCCGCCCGATGATGGTCAGGAAAAAGCGGGAGGCAGCTTCAAGCCGCATCGGCTGTACAACATCGGCAACCACCGGTCCGAACACCTCATGAAGGTTGTCGAAATCCTGGAGGGCGAGTTGGGCCGCAAGGCCGAAATCGATTTTCAGCCGATTCAACCCGGCGACGTCCCGCGGAGTTTTGCCGACATAGGGGCGATTTCACGGGATCTGGGCTTCCAGCCGACGACCGGCATCGAGGCAGGCGTGCCGAAATTCGTGAAGTGGTACCGCGACTACCACGGGGCCTGACAGGTCAGGCCCTGCTTATGGTCTCAGGGTCTGGCGGCGGGAGCGACGACCGGAGCCGGAGTAGCCGTACCGGGCGATGGAGCCGCAGGTGCCGTCGCCGCCGGAGCGGTGCCTCCCTGCGCATCCTGGCGGGCGCGCTCACGCTCATCGTACTGCTTCTCGATCTCCTCGACCCGCTTCTGCGTGTCCGCAGCTTCCGCATCGATGGTCGCAAGCCGCTTTTCGCGCTCTTCCTGGATCAGCTGGCTGAAACGGACGTCCGACGCACCGCGCCTTTCGGCAAAGGCGGCGTCGATCAGCTTTTGCGTGCAGCCGGTGGAGCCGCCTGCACCAACGGGCGAGCAGCTCAGCGTGCCCGCCGAACCCACGGTTTCGTAGGCAACAACGCGGTTGCTCCACGCATCATTCCGGACGGAAGGAGTCTCCCTCAGCGGTTCCGGAATGCGGAAGCGTTCCGACTCATCCTTGCGCGCGCAGACGGTAATTTCGCCTTCGGCCGCGACAGGACATGGATCGTCGCCAAAAACGATGATCTGATTGACCTTCTCGCCAGCGTCCTGCGCCATGACAGGGGCCGATCCGATGAAGACTGCAGCGCCGAAAGCAAAAGCTACGATAGGAAGACGCGGCACGGTTTAACTCCTTGCGTGGCTTTCACCTGATATAGGCGAGCAGGGGTGAGAATGATAGGCGAAGGGACAGGAAAGCCTAGTCAATTCGCCGCAATTTCAGATTCTTTCCGACAACCTGATGGCCATGCGGCAACCAAGCCGAATTGCACCTGACAGCAAGGGATAGGCTGGGGCCCGCTCTGCCCCTGCCGCCAATGCGGCATCACGATGCGCGCGCTCGTCATCCCGGAATTCGCTGACCATGGCCGCCAGCTTGGGATCACTGTCGCCCAGTTCTTCAAGCTGGGCCGTGTAGTGGCGGTCAATCTCTTCCTCGATCGCGGCGGTGCAGGCCATCGCGGCCTCGGGCCCGATCAGGGCGGTTGCCGCCCCCAGTGCGTAACCCGCGACCGACCACAAGGGCTGCAAAGCCGTCGGGCGCACGCCGCGTTCAGCCAGCAGAGCGTCGAATTTCCTGAGGTGACCATGCTCCTGATCGGCCATCGCGGCGATCTCACCGGCATGCGGAGCGCGGTCACCCATGACGGCCAACTGTCCAGCATAGATACGAGTTGCGCCGTACTCACCCGCCTGGTCGACGCGGAGCATGCGGGCAGTTTTAGCGGCGCTCATGCCTTTTCCTTTCCGAGCAAGGCGAAGATGGCAATGGCCGCTGCCGTCGAAACAAGAAAGTTCCATCCCGCCAGCGAGATCCCCAGCAGGCTCCACGGCGCGACATCGCAGCGCACGACGGGAGTGTTCATGATGGCGTCGAGCGGATTGCTGCCAAGGTCATTGCTGCTGCAGGCGGTGAGCCCCTGCCACCAGCCGTACTCAACCCCGGCATGAAACGCACCGATCAGCCCGGTGACCAGCAGGGAGAGCCCGGCAAGCCCCACAAACAGCCTTCCCGGCGGCCTTATCCAGGCCATCAGGGCAAAGGCGGCCGCGGCGAAATGTGGGTAGCGCTGCCACCAGCACATCTCGCAAGGATAGAGCCCAAAGACGTATTGCGACATGTAGGCCCCGCCAAGCAACGCCAGAGGCGTCGCCAGCGCGATCAGGCGAGCGGTCGGCAATCCGGAAGCTGGCACCAGTTTCTCCCCCAGGGACGCAATCAGCCCCGACTATTGTTTCGCCGCGACAGTTGTGGGCGGTTTGGTCCGCCGCAAGGTCTCAATCGCATAGTGGAGCTGGTAGTCCTTGATGCCCTTCTCCTCAAGCTGGGCAGCCGTCAGCTGGAAGCGCGGATCGTCCTGCTTATCAGTCTCAAGATCGCGGTCTTCCAGGCTGATCTCGTTGATCAGGTGGTTGCGCAAGTCCGATTCGCGGAACGATTTCTCGGCGCGCTTGCGGGCGTCGGGATCGGACAGCTGCGGCACCCGGATGTCTGGCTCGATCCCGCCTTCCTGCACCGAATGGCCTTTCGGCGTGTAGTAACGCGCGGTCGTAAGCTTCACGGCGCTGGTGCGATCAAGACCGATCATGGTCTGGACGCTTCCCTTGCCGAAACTGCGCTCGCCCATAACGATGGCGCGGCGCTGATCCTGCAATGCACCCGCGACGATTTCCGACGCAGACGCACTGCCGGCGTCGATCAGGACAACGACTGGCAGGCCCGCCGCGACGTCACCCCTGAATTGCGGCAGCTGTTCGGCGCGGTAGTATTCGTTCTCGGAAGCAATGCGTCCGCGCTGCGATACGATGTCGCCGCTGGCAAGGAAGATGTCCGAAAGCGCGACCGCTTCATCTAGCGAGCCGCCGGGGTTGGACCGCAGGTCAAGCACGAGGCCGGCCATGCCTGGCGCCTTCTGCCGCATCGAGGCGATCGCAGCCTTCACGTCGTTGCCGACATCGCGCGAGAACTCGTTGACCGTGATGACGCCAACGTTGTTGGTGACCTCGTAAGTCACGGGCTCAAGGTCGATCACGCCGCGCCTCACGGTGACGTCAAAAGGCTCATCGCGCCCGGGCCGATAGATGGTGAGCCGAATCGACGTGCCCTCAGGCCCGCGCATCTTTGACACGGCCTCGTCCAGTTCGCCGCCGTAGTAGAGCTTGCCATCAAGGTGGGTAATGAAGTCACCC
Source organism: Novosphingobium sp. (assembly GCA_040509895.1). Taxonomy (GTDB): domain Bacteria; phylum Pseudomonadota; class Alphaproteobacteria; order Sphingomonadales; family Sphingomonadaceae; genus Novosphingobium. The sequence goes on from JBEVKC010000031.1 coordinate 4,501, forward strand.
GCCTTCAGGCCGGCCTTTTCCGCAGGGCTGCCGCGCATCGGTGAAATGACCTTCACCGCACCGTCATCCATGACGACCGACAGGCCGAGTCCCGAATAGCTGCCATCGATCATCGTCTCCAGCCGCTGCAGGCTCGGCCCGTCCAGATAGGCCGAGTGTGGATCAAGGCTGGCGAGCATGCCATCGATGGCGCCCTTGATCAGCTTGTCGTCGTCCACGTCCTCGACATAATTGGCCTTAACGAGCTGATAGATGGCGATAAGCTTGCCAAATTGCGGGCCGGAACGGCCATCTACCGCGGCGAGCCCTGCCGTCGTGACGGGCAGCAGCGCCACAGTCGTGACGAGCAGCGCCGCGCGGGTCAGGGAAGCTAGTTTACTGGGCATTCTGCGCCTTTCAGCAATTTGGTTTGCCGCTCTTTGGCGGCACCCACATTAATGTGAATCTATCGCGCACTGCGCCTGAACGCCAGATGGCGCGAAAATGGTGCCGCTATCCAACGAACTGCAGCGGATTCACCGGCTCTCCGTCGTGCCGCAATTCCAGCGTGACGATTGGTGAGCCAGCACCAGCGATTCCCAATGGAGAGCCAGTAACCAGAGTGTCGCCGACCCGTGCGCTGATGCGGGAAAGCCCCGTCACCAGCGAAGTCCAGCCACCGGTGTGCTCTATAATGACAATTTGCCCATATCCGCGGTACGGCCCGGCGAAGGCAACACGGCCCGCTGCGGGAGCCACCGCCTGCGCTCCTGCGCGAGGGGCCAGTGTAACGCCGCGCGTAACCGGCTCACCTGGCGCGGATATGCCAAAGCCCGATACCAGCCGCCCCGCGACAGGCAGCACATAGCCCCGGGGCCCGGCCACAGCCGGCGCAGGCGCTTCGGTTGCCGTCACTCGAGCTTCGGCAGGGCGCGCGGGACGCATGACCGGACCGGGCAACCGCGCCAGAGCTTGCCGCAGTTCACCAGCGCGGCCCAGTTCCAGCGCGAGCGCATCAAGGTCGCGTGCTTTCTCCGCCATCGCCAGAGAACGTTCCTCTTCACGGTCGGCAAGGCCGCTCGCCGTCTGTGAGGCAAGGCGCTGACGCGTCTCCAGCGCGGCCAGCGACTGACGGCGTCCGGCCAGTTCGGACCTTGACGCACGCAGGCTCTTTGCCGCGAGCGCCGCGCGCCTCTGTAGCGCCTTGCTGCGATCGATCTCGGCCCTGAGCGCAGCGGTTCGACGGTCAACTTCGGGCAGCATCGTCTCAAGCACCGCGCGCAGGTGCATGGCGTCATGCACCGACCCGGGCCGAAGCAGCGAAAGGACCGGCGGACGCCGCGAAAACCGCTGGAGCGCCGCCGTCAATTCCATAAGGGGGCGTTGACGCTCGGCCAGCCTTGCGCGCAGCACGTCGCGCTGCCGGGCGATCAGGCGAACATTCGCCTCCTGCGCAGCAATCTGCGCCTCTGCCTGCTGGATACGGGCAGCGACACCGGCCGCCTCACGCGCGGTCTTGGTCACAAGTTCGGTCGTGCGGGCTGCTTCGGCTTCATAGCTTTCGGCGCGCATACGGGCGATACGGCCCTGCGCCTGCGCCTCACCAAGTGCGCGGCGAATTGTCGCCGGGTCCTCGAAAAGGCGGGCCTGCTGCGCGGACGCACCAGACGCCGCAGCCAGCAAGGCAATTGTCATGATCCGAAAATGCGCCCCCATCGGCCACGAGCTTAGCCGCACCGGATGCGCCTATCCAGAGCGATGGTAGGGGTGCCCGGCAATTATGCTGGTCGCCCGCCAAAGTTGTTCGACCAGCATGGCGCGGGCGATCATGTGCGGCCAGGTCATCGCGCCAAACGCAATGAGCAGGTCAGCCTTGTCGCGGGCAACTTCCCCATGCCCATCGGCGGCGCCAATAAGGAAGCGAGCCTCGCGAACGCCATCGTCCCGCCAGCGGCCGAGCAGTGCGGCGAATTCCTCTGACGTCATCTGCCGTCCGCGTTCGTCCAGTAATACGTCGCGATGGGGGGTCAGCGGCGGCGGAATCGTACCGCCGGTATCTGGAAGCTCTGTCACCTTGAACGGCCAGGCGATGCGCTTCACATAGCGATCGACCAGCTCTGCCTCAGGCGAGCGGCCGATCTTGCCCCGGGCAATCACATGAAGGCGCATGCAGCCTGCCGTCCTACGCCTTCACCCGGCAATCTTATGCGACGCCGGACGGCCCATCGCCAAAGCCCCACATCCGCTCAAGGTTGTAGAAGCTGCGTACTTCCGGCCGGAAGATGTGCACGATGACGTCACCGGCGTCGACCAGAACCCAGTCGGCAGCGGGAAGCCCCTCGATCCGGGACGGACCGTTACCGGCTGCTTTCAGCCGTTCGGCAAGTTTCTGTGCCATCGCTGCCACCTGCCGGGTCGAGCGGCCCGAGGCGATCACCATGTGATCTGCGATCGAGCTCTTGCCTTCGAGCGGGATGGAAACGATTTCCTGCGCCTGGTCGTCGTCGAGCGAGTTCAGGACCAGTTCGTGGACCGAGCCCGGCTCGGATGCAGGTAACGGGACGGCGGAGTCAGCTTGCGCCGACGTGGGTTGCGCCTGGTTCATGTAGTTCGTTGTTGCTCCTGTGAGCAGCTTGGGTGGATGGGAGGAGGCTTCATGCTGCGTCCGCAGGGATGCGGCGATGCGTCACCCCGTCGCGCAGCGTGCCGGCCTGAAGGGCGGCTGCCCAGTCCGGATCGGCTTGGCGAATCGCCGTTGCCGAACGCTTGTCGGGGTCAAAACGCAAATACACCAGCGCTGGCGCGCTCCATCCTGCCCGGTTGCATATACTGACGGATCGTCGCCGGTAGCGACGCAGCCAGGCCATCGCGGGGCTCGCGAGGGCATCACCATCATAGCCCGGCCGCGCAATTACCGCAATCGGCATGAGCCGGGCGATGGTGCGCCAGTCTTTCCACCGGGAAAACTGGGCAAGGTTGTCCGCGCCCATCAGCCATACGAAGCGCCGCGTGGGATAGCGGCGAACCAGTTGGCTGAGAGTATCCACGGTGAACCGCGTACCCAGTTCCCGCTCTATCGCGGTCACCCGTATCCGCGCGCGCATAGCCACTTTCCGGGATGCCGCAACTCGCGCAGGGAGCGGCGCCATGCCCGCCTTGGGCTTCAGCGGATTGCCGGGGGAAACCAGCCACCAGACCTCATCAAGGCCCAGCGCCTCCATCGCAAACAGGCTGATCCGCCTGTGTGCGCCATGAGCGGGATTGAAGCTGCCCCCCAGTAGCCCTGTGCAAACGATCAGGGGCGCACCTGCCCGTT
>JBEVKC010000032.1:0-15068 GCA_040509895.1 Novosphingobium sp.
GAACGGTTGCCGGCTTGATAGGCCGCCATCGCCTCCGCATCGACGACTTCGCCTTCGCGGATAAAGATCATGTAGGTCGCCACTTTAGCGCATCCCCTTTGTAATTGGATTCGTCGCTGGGAAATGCCCGGTACGGCGCTACCCGTCCACCATCTTTAAGAAAAACCAGACATCATGACAGTCCACGAACATAGGCATCGACCGTGCCGGAGCAGGCAATCTTGTCGTCGCCCTGAATGTCCGAATAGCGCACAACATTGTCGCGGATTGACGGGCTTTTCGCCCCACACTCGCAGGGGCTGAAATCGATTTGGATGCGGTCGCCCGAAATCACGCCGCCCCAGCGCCCGTCAAGCGACAGGTCGAAGAAGGCTGCGCGGCCTTCGACCTCTTCCGAACCGATTGGCACCAGCGCGCCACCCTCCTTGTCGAGTGGAAGACAAACAAGCCACGGCGGAATGTGATAACGGCCGCCCTTCTGGCAGCGCGGCATGGCAGAGCCGATTTCCTGCATGCCGTACATCTGGAAGTTCCGCTCAGGCCGCAAGTTGAAGGTCTCGAAGACGATCTCGCGGTAGTTTGGCGGAACCTGGGCACCTTTGAGGCCGCCACCGACATAGCAGGTGTTGTCGGGGTTGAAGTCCTTGCCTCCGTAACCTCGGCTGCGCACTTCCTCTGCCACCTGGTAGAGGCTGGCCCACATGCCCGAAATGTAGAGCTTTTCGCCGCGCGCCGCGATCAGCGCATCGGCGCTGATGCCTACTGCGGACTCCACTGCCTTGGCGCGTTCGGCAGATGTGCGGTCGAACTCGGCAATGTCCTCAGGCAGAGCGGTGCCATCGGCAATCGCCTTGCGCAGGGTGATCATGCGCGTAATCGAACCAACGGTGATCGGCGGTACCGGATAAAGGAACGGCTCCTTTTCGGGATCGCCGAACGCCTCACGCAGCGCGATGCGGATCGCGTGGTTGCGCGGAACCGAAGCTACTGGAGCAAGGCCGAATATGCGGCGATCCTGTGCGGGCTCGACACCGGAGCCCCAGGCGCAGGCCTCGACCGAATCCCGCGCGCTCCAGTCCATGTCCCTTTGCGAGCCGATCAGCATGGCCGACTTGCCGGTAGTGCCGCTGGAGCATGAAACGAAATGCCCCGCCTGCTCAAGTCGACCAATCCAGTCGTCGATGTCGCCAATGCCCTCAAGGTCGACATCGTTCGTCGGGTAGGCAGATACCGTACCCAGCCACTTCGTAAGCCGGTCCCAGCGCCGGTCGGACAGGAAACTTTCCGGATAGCTCTTGTAGGCTGTGTGAGGCAGCAACAGCGGCACCACTTCGTCAAGGCTGCGAACCTCCGTGATCCCAGCTTCCTGTGCGCGCAGCGAAACCAGCCTAATCCGGTCGATCCGTTCTTGCAGGCGTTCGTTCATCGCAGCGACCTGCGCCGCGCGGATTTCCTCGTAAGGAATGTCATGAGCCCCGGCGTTGTGCCGGTGGCTCATGAGTTTGTCTGCAACCTCACCCATGTTGTTTTTCCTCAGATCACGAGAGGCCCCGGACATAGGCGTCGACCGTGCCCGCACAGCCAATCTTGTCGTCACCCTCAAGGTCGGCAAAGCGCGCGATGTTGTCGCGGATCGACGGCCCCTTGTTGCCGCACGCGCAAGGGCTGTAGTCGAGCGAAATCTTGTCGCCGGTAATGACACCGCCCCAGCGCCCGTCCAGTGCGAAGTCGAAGAAGGCGGCGCGGCCTTCGATTTCTCCGCCCTTCACGTCATACGGCAGCAACGCGTCACCCTGCTTGTCCAGGATCATCGGAATGATCCACGGCGGCACGTGATAGCGCCCGCCTTCACGGCACTTCGGCATGCCGGAGTTCAGCTCCTGCATCGAATAGTTCTGGAAGTGCTGATCCTTCGGGATGTTGAAGGTCTCGTGCACGAATTCCTGGTAGTCGGCCGGAAGCAGGGCGCGCTTCAGCCCGCCGCCAACATAGATTGCGTTTTCAGGGTTGAAGTCCTTGGCGCTGTAACCGCGATCACGAACAGCCTTGGCCACGGCGTAGAGGCCGCTCCACAGCCCGGATACCATCAGCTTCTTGTCGCGGTTGGCGATTATCTCCTCGGCGGCGATGTCGATCGCCCGGTCGAGCACTTCCTGCCTCTCCTTCGACGTGTTTTCGAATGCGGCGATCTCTTCGGGCAGCGCCGTGCCATCGGCGATCTTCTTGCGCATCACCACCATCTTGGTGAGCGAGCCAACAGTGATCGGCGGCACCGGATAGGTGAAACGCGGCCAGTCGGGATTAGCATAGGCAGCGTACTGCGCCTCGGCGATGGTGCGGTTCTTGGGTACGCTGGCGACTGGCGCGCAGCCGATCATCTTGCGGTCCTGCGCCGGATTTACGCCGGATCCCCAACTGAACACCCCGACCGTGTCGAGCTTCGACCAGTCCATGTCCTTTTGCGAGGCGATCAGCATGGCCGACTTGCCCGTGGTACCGCTGGAGCAGGAGATGAAGTGACCCACCGCCTCAAGCCGGGCGATCCAGTCATCAATGTCCTCAATTCCTTCCATCTCGATCGGGGTGATCGGATAGGACGAAACGGTGCCGAGCCACTTGGTCAGGCGGTCCCAGCGTTCTTCCAGTAGGAAGCTTTCGGGATAGCTCTTGTAGGCCGTGTGCGGAAAAAGCAGCGGCACAATGTCTTCGACCGAGTGAATCACTGAGATATTGGCCTCGCCCGCCCGCAGTTTAAGCAGCTTGATCGCGTCTTTGCGCTCCTGGAAACGCTCGTTGAGCGCTTCAACCTGAAGGTCGCGAACTTCCTCTGCCGAATAGTCGAAACGGTCATCCGCCCGGACCTTGCTCAGAAGTTTTTCGGTGGCGGTGCCCAATGCGAGCGTGGTCATGGCGATCCTCTCCTTGCCGACTCGGTAACTTGCCTGTAATGGCAACTCATACGTTTCATTATGTGTGATTCGCAGTTGCAGGCAAGCGAAATCTGGAGAGGATGATCGGATGGACAGCATCACCACCCTCCCCCGCCCTCGAGCCGGGCGGCCTACACGCGAACAGGCCGAGGCTCGGCACAACGAATTGCTGGAAGCCGCGCTCGACCACTTTCTCGACAAGGGCTTCGAAGTCGCGACGATTGAGGCGATTGCCCAGTCGGTCGGCATGACCAAGCGCACAGTCTATGCCCGCTACCCGGAAAAGGTCGCCCTGTTCCGGGCCGCCGTGAACCTTGCGATAGAACGCTATTCCGTGCCGCAGGCACAGATCGAGGCGACTGATTGCGGTGACGCCGAACAAACCCTGCGCAATATCGCCATGCTGCGCATCCACCATGTGATGTCGCCCGCCGGACTGAAGCTGCAGCGGATCATCAACACGGAATCCTATCGTTTCCCAGACATTTTCAACGCTGCCTATGAATTCGGTTCGACGCCAACGGTGAAGTTCCTTGCCGCCTTTTTCCGGCGCGAGACTGAGGCCAGGCGCATGGCCATAACTGAACCGTTCAGGGCCGCCACCACCTTCATGAGCATGGTGGTCAGCGGGCCGGTGCGCGTCATCGTCTCTGGCAATTACCTTTCGGACACTGAAATCGACGAACGCGTGAATTTTGCCGTCCGACTGTTCCTCGACGGAGCGCGACCCAGATAGAAACGACATAAGCCGGGAGAGGCACGCTGACTTACATTGGTGAATTCAAGACCTGGTGGCGAACGCTTGTGGCCGCGTGCCTTGGGCTCGCGCTGGGCTCCGCGTTGAACCACTACATGACCAACCTTTTCGGTCCGCCGCTGATCGACGAGTTCGGCTGGGAAAAGGCGCACTTCGCCCTGATCGGATCGATCGGGCTGCTGACCATTCCCCTCGTTCCGGTGGCGGGACGCTTTGTTGACCGCTTCGGACCCAGGGTGGCCGCTTTGGTTGGTTTCAGCGTCGTACCGCTGACCTTCTTTGCTTACAGCCTGATGACCGGTTCGATCCTGCAGTTCTTCGCGATCACCATTGTCCAGCATATCTTCGGCATCCTCACCACCTCGCTGGTGTTCTGCCGCATCGTCGTCGAGCGTTTTGACCTTGCGAGGGGCATGGCGCTGTCCATCTGTATGAGCGGCGCTCCCTTGATGGGTGCGATTGCCGTGCCACTGGTCGGTGAAGTCGTCGATGCCGAGGGATGGCGCGCGGGGTATCGCCTGCTTGCCGTGATCTCTGCAGCGGGCGGGTTCACCGCCGTTGCCCTGATGGGGCGCCAACGACGCAAAGCGGCCGGGGCGGATGAAACGGCCGAGGCCAAGCCGCCCAAACTCTCAAAGGCGGAATTTGGCGCCATCGCCCGGAACCCGGCTTTCCTGCTGCTGATCGGCGGCATGTTCCTCTGCAATTTCCCGCAAGTTCTGGTTTCGTCGCAGCTCAAGCTGGTGCTGATGGAAAACGGCGCGGCAAGCCAATTGGCGACCTACATCATCTCGCTTTACGCAATCGGCGTGGTGGTGGGCCGTTTCATCAGCGGGATCGCGCTCGACCGCGTTCCCGCGCACATCGTGGCAATCTTTGCGCTGGGACTGCCCTCCGTAGGTTTCATGATCCTTGCCTCACCGGCTACGACTGGCTGGATGCTGGCCGGAGCCGTCCTGCTGGTCGGACTGGCACAAGGGGCAGAGGGCGACGTTGGCGCCTACATCACTTCGCGCAAGTTCGACATGAAGCACTACAGCTTCATCTACAGCTTCCTCATTTCATCGATGGGCCTTGCCGCCTCGCTGGGTGCGTTGCTCCTAAGTGCTACGCTCGCCACAACCGGCACCTTCGACCTGTTCCTTGTCGTTTCGGCGACCGTGACCATTGCCGGAGCGCTCTGCTTCTACCTGACCGGGCGGTTCGGCCCGGCGCAGGAACTCGAAGCTGCGCCCGCCACCGCCTGATCTTCCGGAGAATTTCACATGACTGACCAGAATTCCGCCCGCGTCGCCGTCGTGACGGGCGCCAGCGCAGGCATCGGCAAGGCCGCCGCAGAAGGCTTCGCCCGGCAAGGCTGGCGCGTAATAGGCGTCGGTCGTGACCCGGCTCGTTCGTCCGCGGCCGAGGCTGATATCCGCGCTGCCGCCGGGAATGGCGGGCAGATCGATTTCGTTCGCGGTGACTTCTGCTCTCTGGCCGACGTGAAAAGCGTGGCCGATCAGATCAAGGCGCTGACGCCCCGCATCGACGTGCTGGTGAACAACGCAGGCGGCGTGCGTGACAAGCTGATCCGCACTCCCGATGGGCTTGAGGCGACCATGGCCGCCAACCACTTCGCGCCGTTCCTGTTGACGCGCGAACTGATGCCGTTGCTGAAGGCGACGGCCGCGGACTCTCCCTCCGGCAGCACCCGTGTCATCGCCACGTCATCCAGCGGGCACGAGGTTTGCCCTGGCATGAACTGGGACGACCTCAACATGTTCGACAACTTCTCGACCGGCGGAGTCTATTGCCAGGCCAAGCTGGCGAACATCCTTTTCACCCGCGAACTGAATCGCCGCGTACAGGGCGACGGGATTGTCGCGCAGGCGATGCATCCCGGCGTGGTCAAAAGCAATTTCGCCAGCCACGGCGACGATTTCATGCAGAATTACATGGGATCGCTGGAAGGCCACACCCCCGAACACGCGGCGCAGACGATTATCTGGATGGCCACCGCACCAGAAGCCGCCGCACCGGGTGGCCGCTATTTCCATGAATCTGCTGAAGTGCCAGCCGCTCCGCATGCGCTGGACGATGCCGCCGCGACGCGCCTATGGGGCGAGACGGAAAGGATCCTTGCCGGCTTGGGTTACTGAGCCGGGGAAACTTTCTTCCAAGCCGCTTCCGGAGCCCAAGATGATCGCCTCTGACCGCCCGCGCCGCAGCGCGCTCTACCTTCCCGCCTCGAACGCCCGCGCTATCGAGAAGGCACGCAATCTGCCTGCCGACATCATCATCCTCGACCTTGAGGATGCAGTCGCACCGGATGCCAAGGAGGAAGCCCGTGCCGCTGCCGTGGCGGCTGTGCGCGAGGGCGGGTTCGGAACGCGCGAAGTGGCGATCCGGGCGAACGGCCTCGACACGCCGTGGGGCGCGGATGACCTTGCCGCCATTGCAGGTTCCGGTGCTGACGCAGTGCTGGTGCCAAAGGTCTCTTCTGCAGAAGCTATTGCCCGCTATCATGCGGCGCTGTCCCCTGCTCCCGCGTCGATGCAGCTCTGGGCGATGATCGAGACCTGCGCCTGCATCCCGCAGCTTTACGACATTGCCGCCATGTCGGCGCAGACCCGCCTGTCGCTGTTCGTCATGGGTACCAACGACCTCGCCAAGGAAATGCGCGCGCGGCTGACGCCGGATCGCACGCCGTTCCTGCCGTTCCTGTCGATGGCTGTTGCCGCAGCGCGGGCACACGGCGTCGCCATCCTCGACGGCGTGTGCAACGAGTTCCGTGATCTTGGCACCTTCCGCGCCGAGGCCGAGCAAGGACTGTTGTTCGGCTTTGACGGCAAGTCGCTGATACACCCCGATCAGGTCGCTCCGTGCAACGAGGTATTCTCACCCGGCGAGGAAGAAATTCGCTGGGCCAAGGCCGTGATCGACGCATTCACCCTGCCGGAAAACGCCAACAAGGGCGCAATTCGGGTCGAGGGCAAGATGGCCGAACTGCTGCACCTTGAGCAGGCGAAGCGCCTTGTCGCGGTGGCGGACCGGATTTCTGCGGCCGTCTAGGTTGTATGGATGAGGCGGAGGCCTGAGACCTCCGCCCGCCTAACTTAACGCGCGAAGTGCGGTATCACCTGCGGCAAATCGACGGTCGTGCGGATGCCCGGCTCGGCAGCGCAGACCATCGGCACGGCATTCACCGCGCGGTGAGCCGTAAGGCCCGGCGTAAAGGCCGCGTAATCCTCGGGCTTCACCGGGAACTTGATATCCACCTCAAGCGGAGTGTCGCCCTCAACGACGATCCGCCAGCCGGACTCGCGAAGACGCCAGTCCTGATTTTCCACATCGGTGGTGCAATACCAGTTCGCCCGGAAGCGGAGCACCGGCTTGCCCTTGTGCTTGCCGGTGATGGTGGTCCGCATCGCGCCAACCGTACCCTTGGGAACGGTACCTGCAGCAATGTGGATATCGTTGCGGGTCGCCGAAAGCTCCCCAAATGCCTCGATCTCATCGAAGGCGAGCCCCAGAGCCTCGGCAATGACACCCAGCGAATTGCCAAAATCGTATTTCAGGTGGTCGGCCCGGCGCTGGTCATACGGCCCCATCGGGGTGCCAAAGCCCATGATGTTGAACAGCATGTCGGGGGAATCGCGACTGGAAACGTCGGCGAATTCGTCAATCGTCAGGCAGTCGAGATCACGCGACAGCGACAGCAGCGGAATTGCCAAGGCCTCAGTCACGAATCCCGGGCTGGAGCCGGTGCTGTAGACCGAGGTTCCGCCCTTGCGGCACGCCTCTTCAACCCGCGCACGATTGGCCTGATCCATCATCGCCGGATAGTGGAATTCGCCGCGCGTGGTGACGATGTTCTTGCCCGATTCCAGGATCGCGCAGACCTGATCCCAGTCGATGCCCTGCCGCATGTAGATGACGCAATCGGCATCCAGCGCGAGTATTTCATCAACCGAATTGGTCGCCTTCACACCGATGGGCGGTAGACCCGCGAGGTCACCCGCGTCCTTGCCTGCCTTTTCCGGCGAACTGACATAGAGGCCGACCAGTTCGTACTCGGGATGCTCGATAGCCGTCTTCAGCGACCGTCCGCCGATATTGCCCGTCGCCCACTGAATGACGCGATACTTCTTGCCCGAACCCATGACCTCTCCCGTATTCTGACGCCTCTGGTGGCGCATGATTCAGGACATGCTGAACGATTGGACAGCATGCGGCAACAGAATTGCGAGAGTTCCGGGTCAGGGATTGAAGATGGGCACCGTCCCGCGGAACGGATCCGGGGTTTCCGCCTTCCACCGTACCGAACCGTAGGGCCGCTCAAGCCGCCGCCGCACCCGCCTGCCCTCGCCCGACCGATTGAAGGAATCGGCCTCGGCCTGCACGTCGAATTCGATCTGGGTATAACGATCACGCATCCGCAGATAATCGCCCCAGGTCGGGCAGTGGTAGCGCTCGATCCAGATCGCGGGATTGTTGATGTCGCGAGCAAGGGACCAGTCGAAGCCGCCGATCCGCTTCCGCACCCGCGACATTTCCAGCATCACCGCATAGAAATCACGCGCCCGCTCCGGATCGACGTCATATTCGACCTCGATCACCACGGGGCCGGAACGCATGGTCAGGCCAAGCGCATCCTTCGGTTCGTAGCCGATCTCTACCATGTCGCTGCTTTCCTCGCCGCGCGGCAGCGGAAGCAACCAGGCGAATATCATCGTTGCGAGCACAGCACCGCCTGAGATGACCAGCGCCTCGGTCGTGTCCGTCCTGGCCGCGACGACGCCCCAGCCCCAGGCGCCGAAGGCAATGCCGCCCGTCAGGGAAGATGAGTACAGCGACAGCGCCCGTGCCGTCACCCAGCGCGGCGCCGACAACTGAACGCTGACGTTGAGCATTGCATAGGCGACGATGTTGCAGCCACCGGTCACGAACAATGCCGCGCACGAAAGGGGCAATGACCGACTGATGCCCAGCACCGCCAGCGCAATGCCTGTTGCGACGGTGCAGAAGCGCACAACCACTTCGGTACCGACCTTCTCCCGCAATGGTCCGATAAACAGCGCGCCCAGCACTGCCCCCACGCCTGACGCGCCAAGCAGGATGCCATAGGTGGACGCATTGCCGTGCAGCAGGTCGCGCGCGACCAGCGGGGCAAGTGCCGCCGACGATGCACTGGCCAGGCTGAAGACGAAGGCGCGGAACATTACCGTCCGGATGGGCGGCGAATGCAGCGCATAGCGCCCGCCCGAGATAATCGCCCGGTCAATGCGCTCTGGCGGGAGCCGCGATGGCTTGTGCTCACGCTTCCACAAGAAGAACGCCAACCACAGCGGGATATAGAAAGCCGCGTTGATGCCGAAGGCGGCCTGCGCCCCCAGCGCCAACACGATCACGCCGCCCAAGGCCGGACCAAAGCTGCGCGCGACGTTGTAGGAGATCGTGCCCAACGCAACGGCAGCAGGCAACCGGTCCGATGAAACCTGCTCACCGATGGAAGCCTGCCAGCTCGGGTTATACAGCGCGACACCGGCGCCGATCAGCACGCAGAACAACAGCAAAAGCCAAGGCGTAGTGAGGCCCATGAACGCAATCGCCGTCAGCGCGACACTGCTCAAGACCGAGAAACCTAGGCCGACCAGGGCAATCTTGCGCCGGTCGAACATGTCGGCGACGGCTCCCGCAGGCAGCGCGACCAGCATCAGCGGCACCATCATGGCGGTTTGGACAAGCGCCACCATGCTGGGATCGTCGGAAAGCCTCGTCATCTCCCAGGCAGCGCCGACGCCCAGAATCAATTGTCCAAAGTTTGAAAACAGGCTGGCGGTCCAGATTCGCCGGAAAACCGGTTCGCGCAGCGGGGCAAATGCGCCGGAATTTCCGGCTTCCCCCGCCTGCATACTGACCGCCATGTGTACTCCCCTATTCACTCGGCCTCGATCATGGCCGGGGAAGCGGAGCGGTACAACCCATTGAACCGCTTGAAGCAGCCGAAATCGTCCGTATTTGTGCAGGACAATCGCCACTGCGATGCTGCTCTCGCGGATTTGCAAAACCGCCACCGGGCTAGCATTACGCACCCAAATCTATTCGTGAGGAGAGCCATCGTGGCCGAAGCCTATATCATCGACGCCGTCCGGACCCCGCGCAGCATTGGCAAGATGGGCAAGGGTGCGCTGTCAACGATGCATCCGGAGCATCTTTCCGCCACGGTGCTGGCCGCTCTCAAGGAACGCAACAACCTCAACACTGCCGACGTCGACGACGTGATCTGGGGTGTATCGGGCGCCATCGGCCTGCAGAGCGGTGATATCGGCCGCAACGCCGCGCTTGACGCCGGTTATGACGTGAAGGCAGGCGGCGTCACCATGAACCGCTTCTGCGGATCGTCGATCACCACGACCAACTTTGGCGCGGCCATGATCATGTCTGGAATGCATGACCTCGTGATCGCCGGCGGCATGGATATGCTGTCGTACGTCAACGCTTATGGCATGAAGATGCGTGAAGCTGGCCTCAGCGGCGGCGGCATGGGCACGGGCAATCCGCGCCTCCAGGCAAAGCATCCCCAGTCGAACCAGGGAGTAGCCGCCGACGCCATCGCCGCGATGGAAGGCATCACCCGCGAAGAGCTTGAGGAAATGGGCGTCGAAAGCCAGCGCCGCGCTGGCATCGCACTCAAGGAAGGCCGCTTCGACAAGTCGACCATCGTCGTGAAGGACGATGAGGGCAACGTTATCCTCGATCATGAGGAATATCCGCGCCCCGAAACGACCAAGGAAGGCCTCGCCCAGCTGAAGCCCGCGTTCGAGATGTTCTTCAACATGCCCTCGCAAGAAGGCGGCAAGACCTATGTCGAGCTGATCAACCAGGTCTATCCCGACGTTGATATCAAGCCGATCCACCATGTCGGCATCTCGTCAGGCGTCGTCGATGGCGCTGCAGCAATCCTGCTCGCCTCGAAGGAATATGCCGACGCCCACGGCCTGAAGCCCCGCGCACGTATCGTCGCGATGACCGAAACCGGCGATTGCCCGACCCTGATGCTCAACGCTCCGGTTCCGGCCGCGAAGAAGGTTCTCGAAAAGGCTGGCCTCACCAAGGACGACATCGACGTCTGGGAAGTGAACGAGGCCTTCGCCGTCGTCGTCGAAAAGTTCATCCGCGATCTCGATCTCGACCGTACCAAGGTGAACCCGAACGGCGGCTCGATTGCACTCGGTCACCCCATCGCTGGAACTGGCGCGATCCTGATTGGCACGGCGCTTGACGAGCTGGAGCGTACCGGTGGCCGCTACGGCCTGATCACCATGTGTGCTGCAGGCGGCATGGCCCCCGCCATCATCATTGAGCGCGTTTGAGGTAGTGCGGAATCAACCTTCCCCGCCAGCACGCAAATCGATGGCCTTGCTGGCGAAACAGACTATGATGCATGGCGGGGCGGGTTGAAGATCCGATGAATTCCAAGACGGAAGTTAGGGACGAGAACAAGCGCCACATTGGCCTCAGGTTGAATGTGCTGGCACGGATGCTGCGCAACATTTTCGACCGCAAGGTTGGCGATCTTGGCGTCACACGTTCGCAATGGCAGATGATCGTCGTCGTTGCCCGCAAGCCGGGGGTGACGCAGCGCACCATTGCAGAGGCGCTTGAGATTTCGGAAGCCTCTGCAGGGCGTCTTATAGACCGCCTTTGCGCCGAGGGCCTGCTTGAACGCCGTGAGCGCGATGACGATCGCCGTGCTCGCGCCGTCTATATTACTGAAAAAGCAGAGCCCCTTCTCGCCAAGCTGGCAGAGATTGCCGAAGTCAACGAAGAGCGCCTGTTCAGAGGCTTTTCCGAGGAGGAACTGGACAATCTCCAGGACTACCTCGACCGCATGTACAATAACGCAATGCAGCAACTGGGTTGAGGTGCTCCTTTCCTGTGCCGACTTCGGAATGACGAGCGGGACGCGCCATCGATAGGGCCGTTCCCTCACCCAACTTCAGCTGGGTCGCTGCGCGCTCAAGCCTGCGCAGCTTGGATGAGGGAAATCCCCCGCTGGCGAGTGCGGAATAACGCCGATTGTGAAAAGCGAGACGGACAGGCCGGCGCTTTGGTGCCTGACACGACAGGCTTGGTTGTGCGATCAATCTCTTGCGAACGGTTTGCTGAGGAAACGCAGGTGAACTCGCAAACTCGGCCCTTGCGTGCGAGGCAGCGGTGGGGCGGGCTCGCTCCCTGTCCACCTGCCCGAACGGAATCCAGATTCTTCGAGAGAACCAGTCCTCGCTTCGCGGGAATGCGGTCGCCTTGTCCAAGGCGCCGGCCATAAGTGCGGGAGAGCGGCGTTCGCGAAACACCCCCGCACCCGTCTTGCTGCGGCGTATAACCAATATGGTTTGTTATGTCAAGGAAATTGTGCCGAAAACAAAAAAGGCGACGCTATTGCGCCGCCTTCCTTGTCCAATGCTGGAGGATCGATCAGCGAGCGCTGGTCAGATCCTTCTTGCTCAGGCTGGTGGTGACCTTGCCGTTGACGTCCGAAAGGGTCGACGACGGGATGTTCACCAGCTTGCCGTTCAGGATAACCTGCACGGTGCCTTCCGAGGTGACGCGATAGGCCGGAGCGATACGCTGGCCGTTGGCGCCGTAGATCATCTTGCCGGCGTTGACCGAAACGGCAGCAGCTTCGGCAGGAGCCGAGACCGACTGCGAGGTTTCAGCAGCGTAAACAGCTGCCGGAGCAAGAGTGAAGGTTACGAGGGTTGCGGCGAGCGCGAGCGGTGCAAGCTTGTTCATTTTCTCAAATCTCCAATGGGCGTTCCGGGGAGGAATACCGAAAGAACTAACCTAGGTTAGTAATGGGCTCCCCAAAAGTCAATTGCATTTGATGCAACTTCTGTACCTTTTTTTGCAACTGCGAAGAAGGCATTTACCAAATCATCGCGATCGCTCGCGGGCGCATTCTAATCGTCGCAGCGATGAGCCAGAGGTTGATCATCGCGCCAAATCCGCGCAGGACGGGTCGCGATTTTATTGGGCTGCTGAGTGGCCCCTTTTTGGACAGACGGGACAGGCTGAAAATGGCAACCAAGGTCATGCAGGGCGTTCGGGTACTCGAAGTTGCCCAGTTCACATTCACTCCGGCAGCAGGTGCGATCCTTGCGGACTGGGGCGCGGATGTCATCAAGATCGAACATCCGGTTCGCGGCGATACGCAGCGCGGCTTCCTCAACATGGGCGGCGTCAAGCTGGACCCGCTGCGCCACACGCTGATCGAACACCCCAACCGCGGCAAGCGCAGCGTCGGCATCGACCTGGGCACCACCGAGGGCCAGGAACTGCTCTATGAACTGGCCAAGCAGTGCGACGTCTTTCTGACCAACTTCCTTCCGCAGGTCCGCCAGAAGAACAAGTTCGACGTAGAGCACATCCGCGCCGTCAACCCGAACATCATCTACGCACGCGGCAGCGCGCTGGGCAACAAGGGGCCCGAGCGTGAAGTCGGCGGCTTTGACGGCACCTGTTTCTGGTCGCGCAGCGGCATCGCCATCGCCATGACGCCCGAAGAACTGGACGGCCCTCTTTCGCAGGGCATGCCGGCATTCGGCGATTCGATCGGCGGCATGTTCATTGCAGGCGGCATTTCAGCGGCCCTGTTCCACCGCGACCGCACGGGCGAGGCCGTTGAACTAGACGTGTCACTGCTCTCCACTGCATGGTGGGCTTCGGGCGCGCTGATTTCGCAGGTCATGGAAACCGACATCCTCAACCGCAATGCCATGCCCTCGTCGGGCGCTTCGAGTGTCAATCCCTTCATGGGCAACTTCCGCACCTCGGACAACGGCTGGATCAACCTCTGCACGCTTAGCCCCACGGGCCACATCAAGAGCCTGTTTGAGCACCTCGGCATTCCCGAGGCAGCAGAAGATCCGCGCTTCTCGGATGCGCGCGCGCTGTTTGACAACGCCGCGGCAGCTGGCGCGCTCATCACTACCGCCATTTCCAACCAGACCTTTGAATACTGGCGCCAGCATTTGAAGACCTATTCCGGTCAGTGGGCTCCGATCCAGAACATCAAGGAACTGCTGACCGACGACCAGACGATCGCCAACGACATGATCATCGAGGTCGAGGGTGCAGACGGCGGCGCTCCGCTCAAGCTGGTGCGCGGCCCGGTGCAGTGGAACGGCGAGCCACTGGAAACCACGCGCGCCCCGCAGGCTTCGGAGCATACCGAAATCGTGCTCATGGAAATGGGCGTCGAGTGGGACCGCATCGAGGAGCTGAAGGCCAAGGGCGCCATCGCCTGATCGGGCATCGTCCGATCTGAAAACGGCCGGCTGCGGGAGAGGCACAGGCAATGACGCAAGTGTTGAAAGGCGTTCGGGTGCTGGAAGTCGCCCAGTTCGTCTTCGTACCCGCTGCCGGTGCCTGCCTCGCGGACTGGGGTGCCGACGTCATCAAGGTCGAACACCCCGTTCGCGGCGATACGCAGCGCGGGATGCGCACCATCGCCGGGGTCCAGCTCGATCCGGTGCGCAACCCGATGATCGAGCACCCCAACCGCGGCAAGCGCAGCGTCGGCATCGACGTTTCGACGCCTGAGGGTCAGGCACTGATCTATGAGCTGGCGAAGGAAGCTGATGTCTTCCTGACGAACTACCTGCCCTCTGCCCGGCAGAAGCTGAAGATCGACGTCGAGCATATCCGCGCCGCCAATCCCAACATCATCTATGCGCGCGGTACGGCCTATGGCGACAAAGGCCCTGACCGTGATCGCGGCGGCTATGACGCCACGGCGTTCTGGATACATAGCGGCATCGCGCACGCGATTACTCCGCAGGAGTTCGACGTGCCCCTGACCATGGGTGTGGGCGGGATGGGCGATTCTATGAGCGGCATGTACCTCGCCGGCGGGATCGCAGGTGCGCTCTACAATCGCGAGAAGACGGGCGAGCCCAGCGAGGTCGACGTGTCGCTGTTCAACAGCGCCATGTGGATGTCGGGCCAGGTACTCGGCACCTACCTCCAGACCGGCAAGATGATGCGCGTGGGCATACCTGCTCCGGGTGGTGCGGCGGTGAACCCACTCATCGGCCATTTCCAGACGTCAGATGGCAGGGTCATCAGTCTGTTCATCATGGTCCCCGATTCCTATATTCGCGATACTTTTGAACACCTTGGCATTCCAGAGGCGGCTGACGATCCGCGCTTCGCCAACGCTCTGTCGCTGATGGAAAACGGCGTCGCAGCAAGCGACCTGATCGTCGAGGCCTTTGCCCGCCACGACTTCGATTACTGGCGCGAACGCCTCAAGACCATGAAAGGCCAGTGGGCTGCCGTGCAGACCCTGCTCGATCTCGGCGACGACGAGCAGGCGATCGCCAACGACGCCT
>JBEVKC010000033.1:0-10146 GCA_040509895.1 Novosphingobium sp.
CCGCAGGCGATCGATCCGGCGCACCCCTTCCCCTTCGTCGCGAACCAGGGAATGGGCATCCTGTTTTCGCTGACACGTGTCGCCGACAATGCGCCGGTGATGGAGATGGTGTTGATACCGAACGCCCTGCCGCGCTTTGTGCGGCTGCCGGGGCCGGATGCGATCTACATTGCCATCGAGGACCTGATCTGCCGGAACGCGGAGATTCTGTTCCCTGGTTTCCGCGAACATGGTCACGGCGTGTTCCGCGTGCTGCGCGACAGCGACATCGAGGTGGAAGAAGACGCCGAAGACCTAGTGCGTTACTTCCGCACCGCCATCCAACGCCGCCGCCGCGGCATGGTCATCATGCTGCAGCTACAGGGCGAGTTTGACCCGGCGGCGGAAAAGTTCCTGCGCAACCAGCTGAGCCTCGACAAAGCCATGGTCATCAAGTCCGGCGGGTTGATCGGCGTCAGCGGGCTTGCAACCGTGGTTGAGGAAGACCGGCCGGAGCTCAAGTTCGAACCCTATAGCCCGCGCTACCCCGAACGCGTCCTTGAGCATGATGGCGATTGCTTCGCGGCCATTCGCGAAAAAGACCTCATCATCCACCACCCTTACGAAACCTTCGAGGTGGTGATCGATTTCCTGCGGCAGGCGGCCGCCGATCCGGACGTCGTTGCGATCAAGCAGACGCTCTACCGCGCGGGCAAGCAGTCCGCCGTGATCGCCGCGCTGATCGCTGCTGCGGAGGCGGGCAAGTCTGTAACCGCTGTCGTCGAACTCAAGGCGCGCTTTGACGAAGAGCAGAACTTGCTCTGGGCATCACAGCTCGAAAGAGCGGGCGTGCAGGTGATCTATGGTTTCGTCGACTGGAAGACCCACGCCAAAGTGTCGATGGTCGTGCGGCGAGAGGGCGAAAGCTATCGCACTTATTGCCACTTCGGCACTGGCAATTACCACCCGCTGACGGCGCGTATCTACACCGACCTCAGCTTCTTTACCGCCGATCCCAAGGCAGGGCGCGATGCGGGACGGCTGTTCAATTTCATCACCGGCTACGTCGAACCCAATCGCACGGAGCTTTTGTCGATTTCGCCGCTCGGCCTGCGCAAGACGCTTTACGCCTGCATCGACCGCGAGATTGCCAATGCCAAGGCCGGCAAGCCGGCGATGATCTGGGCCAAGCTCAATTCGCTGACCGATGCCGAAGTGATCGACAAACTTTACGAGGCAAGCGCCGCCGGGGTCAGCATCAGCCTTGTCATCCGCGGTATCTGCTGCCTGAAGCCGGGAATTCCTGGCCTTTCAGAGAATATCGCCGTCAAGTCGATCATCGGCCGCTTCCTTGAACACAGCCGCATCTGGGCCTTCGCTTCCGGCGCGCCGCTGCCGAACCGCAAGGCCAAGGTCTATATCTCGTCGGCTGACGGGATGAGCCGCAACCTTGACCGGCGCGTCGAGATTCTTGTGCCGATCCGCAACCCCACCGTGCACGATCAGGTGCTCGATCAGGTCATGCTGGCAAACCTGCTCGACACTGAACAGAGCTGGGAGTTGGAGCCGGACGGGACCTATCACCGGCTGGAACTGATGGAGCGGCCGTTCAACCTGCACCGCTATTTCATGACAAACCCCTCGCTCTCCGGTCGGGGTGCTGCGCTGGCGAGCGGGCGCAAGGTACCAAAGCTTGCTCTTCGCCGCGGCGCGGCCTGACAGGGGTTGCCCATGCCCTTCCGTAGTTTCATAGCGGCCCCGTCATGAGCGACCCCTGCGCAGTTATCGACATTGGTTCGAACACGATCAGGCTTGTGATCTATGGCGGACCCCCACGTGCGCCAGCGGTCCTCTACAACGAGAAGATCACCGCCCGGCTGGGCCGCAGCGTGGCCGAAAACGGCAGGCTGAGTGAGCGGGCGAAAGGCATGGCGCTCGCCGCGCTGGGACGTTACGCGACGCTGGCACGGCTCCGGGGGATAACCGATGTCCAGACCGTGGCGACTGCTGCTGTACGCGATGCCGCCAACGGTCCGGAATTTCTTGAGCAGGTCCGCGCGCTCGGCCTGTCACCGCGCCTTCTGTCGGGCGAGGAAGAGGCGATCACCAGCGCCATGGGCGTCGCAGGAGCATTTCCCGGTGCCAAGGGTATCGTCGCCGACCTTGGCGGCGGCAGCCTTGAGATCGTGCATGTCGATGGCATGAACTGCGAGCACGGCGTCAGCCTGCCGCTGGGCTCACTGCGCCTGCCCCAGATGCGCGCAGCCGGTGCGGCCAAGTTCGGCAATCGCGTGCGCAAGATGGTCCACGCTACAGAGTGGCAGTGCGCGCCCGGAGAGGCTTTGTACCTTGTCGGCGGCTCGCATCGCGCGCTGGCGCGCTACGCAATGTTGCAATCGAAGTGGCCACTCGACGATCCGCACGCGTTCGAGCTCTCTGCGGATGCGGCGGCCAAGTTGTGCCGCAGCATTCTGCGCGGCAAACCGCCGACGTCGGTGCCGGGACTTACAGATTCCCGCATCGCGAGTCTGCCGGATGCCGCTGCCCTTCTTGCAGCCTTGCTGCGCGAAATTCATCCTTCCAGTGTGATCTTCTCGTCATGGGGCCTGCGCGAAGGGATGGTCTTCATGGCGCTTGACCGGAAAGTGCAGGCACAGGACCCGCTGCTGGCCGGTGTCGCCGCCTTTGCGGCAACAATGGGCATCGAAGCCAAGAGTGCAGCAACAGTGTCAAACTGGACTGTAAACGCTGCACCGGGCACCCTAAGCGGAGACGAAAGGCTGCGCCTTGCTGCGGCGTTCCTGGCCCTTGCCGAGCAGCAAGTCGAACCCAACCTGCGGGCAGCGCAGGCGATGGACTGGGCACTGCAAAAGCGCTGGATCGGCGTCGATGATGAAGGTCGCGCGATGATCGCTGCGGCCATGCTTGCCAATGCGCGGCGGCAGGCCCCTACGGACCTGCAGCGGCTTGCCTCTCCCGAAAGGCTGCGTGAAGCGCAGGCATGGGGCCTTGCCATTCGCCTTTGCCGCAGGTTCAGCGGCGTAACCCGGCAGGCGCTGGAAAACAGTTCTCTGATGGTCAGTGGACGCAAGCTGGTGCTGTCGGTGAAGGAACCTTTTGCCGCGCTCTATACCGACCCCGTGGCACGTGACCTGCTGGCTCTTGCCGAACGACTTGGCCTGCAGCCGGAGTTCCGAACTGCAGAAATGGAAGTGCCGAGCGCGGCCTAACCTACCAGCGACCGCGATTCCGCGATATCCGAAACCCCACGCCGACCGCCGTTGCGGTCAAGCTGAACGACGATGTCGATCACCGATGCGGCGTATTCCAGGGTCTCGGCTCGGGTAAGGCCAATGCCGGTCTGCATCGCCATCAGCGCGATCTGCTCCAGCGCGCCGCGAGGGCTGTTGGCATGGACGGTGGAGAAGGAACCGGGGTGGCCGGTGTTGATCGCGCGGAGGAAGGACACGGTTTCCGTGCCGCGCAGTTCGCCCAGCACGATGCGGTCGGGGCGCAGGCGCAACGCCGCCTGCAGCAGGTCGTTGGCGGTCACGCGAGCCTCGCCCAGTTCGCCCTTTACCGCGATCAGGCCCACGCCATTGGCGCCGGGCAGTTTCAGTTCGGCGGTGTCCTCGACCAGCACCACGCGCTCGTGCTGCGGGATTTCACGGAGCATGGCGTTGAGAAAGGTGGTCTTGCCGGTCGACGTACCGCCAGAGATCAGGATCGTGCGCCGCCGCCTGATTGCCTCACGCAAATGGGCGATGGGCTCTGCCTTGGCATCGGGCATCGGCTCCTCGGCCTTGGGCGTGATCGGGCCGCGATCATAGGCATCGAGCGGCAGGTCGAGCAGGCGGTGGCGGCGTATCGCCAGCGCCCAGCTTCCCCGCGTCGCCGGAGGTCCGGCAAGTTGGATGCGAGCGCCGTCGGGGAGCGTAGCCGCCAGCAGCGGATGCTCGCGGTTAATGCCCTGGTGGCTGACCCGCGCAACCTGCTCGGCAAGGCGTTGCAGCAGCCGGTCATCGATCGCGGGCATCGCGATGCGCTGCATCCCGGGATGGTCGGAATCCTCGATCCACACCTCACCGGGGCGATTGACGAGAATCTCGGTGATGCTTTCCTTCTGGAGGAACGGCTGGAACGGCGCGAGATAGGCGTCAAGATAGACACTGCGCGGCGCGAGCGGCTCGTCGTCCACTTCCTCAGCATGCAGCGGCTGGACCACTCCGCTCATTCGGTTGTGACCTTCGAAAAATCGAGATCGCGCGCGGTGAATACGCGGATCGGTTCGCCCTGACGCACGCGGATCGTCGGTCCGATGTTGCCGGTCTGCCCGACGGCGGCGGCAGCAGCGGACTGGCCGCCGCCACCGATGATAACGTTGGCGGTGTTGCCGATCAGCGCGGGAACGGTGCCGATCACGGACAGCAGCATGGATGAGCCGAAGCGCTCGAAGAAGTGGGAGTTGACCTTGCCCTCCAGCCCCGTCTCTCCGCCGAAGCCAACGGCGGGGGAGGCAATGTTGACCGAAACGCCGTCCGGACGGATGAGCCGCGTCCAGATGACGTAGGCGCGCTTTTGCCCCGCCTGCAGCCCGCTCTTGTACTGGCCGATCAGGCGCGATGAGCGCGGGACGAGGACGCGCGTACCGTCGAACGACCGCACGTCGGATGATACGATGGCCCGGACATAGCCGGGCACGTCGGTGTCGATGGCGGTTTCCAGAACGGCGGGGATCAGCGTGCCCTGCGTCACTGTCGTCTGCGGATTGACCATCGCCACGGCCGTTGCCGCACCGCCGCCGACGCCGCCAAGGCGGTTGGCGAAGTCCTCGTTGGCATTGCCCGTTGTGGCACCGCCCGGGCCCGCCGGGCCGATCAGTGGAGCTGGAAGCGCGCTGGCATCGAACACCACGGTAGGGCTTGAGTTAGGATTGGCGGCGGGTGCCGCTTCGGCTTGCGGCGGAGCAGCAAGCACGGCCTGTGGGGCCGGAGCGGCGGGTGCGACTGCGGGAGTGATCGCCTCCGCAGGAACCGGGGGCGCAAGCTCGATCGGCTGCACCGGCGCTGCGGGAGCAGGGGCCTGCACTGCCTGCTTTTCGTTTCGCGCCGAATCCATCGACCACAGCGTCACCCCGCCAAGGATCGCGACGATGGCAACCCCTGCGGCAAGGCCCAGCCCGTCGGATCGCGGCTTGCGCTGGCTGACGGAGGGCAGGACATTGCGGGTGGCAAGGTCGATGATCTCCGCGCCTTCGCCCTCACGGGGATCGCGGTCATTGCGGGACCCGAGCTCGGGGAGCCGTGCTGTGTTGCGCATGGGTTACTGTCCCTTGGCTTGGTCTGCTGCGGCGAGCGCGGCGTTTGGTGCTGGCGAGGCCGGTTGGCGCGGGGTGCCCTGATATTCAAGCAGCGCGGCATCCTTGCCGGATCGCAGGAGGATCTGGCCGGGCACACCTTCGATGACGATGACATCACCGCGCACGGCGTAATTCACCGGGCCCTCGTCACCCTTCTCGTTCTTGATGAGGATCGCCGGGACAGGCCTCCCTGCGCTCCAGGTGACAAAAGTTGAATTGCCGTCGTCATAGATGCGTGAGGGCAGGAGGTTGGGCTTGCCGGTCGTCTTCCACGCGAAGTTGAGGTTGGCCGGGTCGAGCGGCTTTTCGCTGGTGAGCGCGGCAGCCTCGTCCGGGTTCATCCCGGGCGCGGCTGCCTGTTGGGGGAGCGCCTTCTTGGGCTCCGCCGGATAAGTGAATCGCAGGACGTAAAGCGGGTTGGCCGTGGCCGATGTCACAAGGTCGAAGAAGTAGGTCCGCTTGTCCGTCACTACCGTCATGTTGGTGCGGGCGCGGGGGTTCAGCGGCTTTACGAAGAGCAGGTTGGCGCGCTTGTTGGGCGTTACCTGCCAGCTTGCGGAATCGCCGATGGCGACGTTCTCTATGTGCTCGTCATCCTCAAAGGCGATGGACGCCTGCACATTAAGGCGTCCGTCCACGCGCACGACCGCGTCTGGATTGTAGAGCCGCTGCACAATGCGGGCATCGCCGGCAGAGGCAGGAGCCGCGACGGCAAGCGCCAGCGTAACCGCGAAGAGCGGCAGGGTACGGATCATCTCATCATCTCCCGCATGGGGCTGGGCCGGGCGGCAAAGCGGCTGCCGATACCGCGCGCGCGGCGCGGCTGGATCGGTGGCAGGCCGGAAGCGGCGCCGGGTTGGACGTGGTTGATTACGGTGCGCCCGCCTTGTGCGGTGGCGGGTGAACTGACAGTGCCGCTGCCCGCTGAGGCATCGGCGGAAGCGGCGCTCACAATGGGTGCGGTGCGCGAAAAGGTTGCGGCGGGGATTGCCGGAGCATTGGCCATCAGCGGCGACGTGGAGGCGGCAGCATCGACGCCTTTGCTCCGCGCATCATCGCTGCCAGAAGCTAACCCGAACACCTGCCAGGCCGAAACGATGGTGCCCGATACCTTCATCACCATCGCCATCAGCGCGACATGGACGGCGGCGATCAGGAACAGCGCCATGGCGGCGCGCGGGTCTATCCCTTCGGCGCCGCGCAGCTTCACGACGACCGGAACCAGAAGTTCAAGTATCATCGAGCCACCCGCGACGACGAACAGCGGCGTCACGGCGGTCAGCACCAGCCCGCGCAGCCAGCCTGCGGTCAGGCCACGGGTGCCGGAAAAGAGTGACATGACGACGAAGATGGGGCCGATTGCCATCAAGACGGCCAGAGCAATCCGCGCGGTGACAAGGATGCCGACCGTGCCGAGCAGGAGCATTACGGCGCCCAGCCACATCAGGTTGGGCGGCGTGAAACTGCCCTGCGCGGCCTGCGCCGTTCCTTCGCCTCCGCCATTCATCTGCCCCGCCTCGGTGATTGCGGCAAAGACCATGTCGATGCGGTCGGCGAACATTTGCGTCGCCGATCCCTGCGCTCCGAGCAGGATGCCTGCGACCTGATCGGGCGCGCCGACGGCAAGGTTCCAGATCAGCCCCTGCCAAGCCATCCAGCTCGTCGCCAAAGTCAGCACGATGCCGAGCGTCATCATGCGCGGGGTGAGGGCGGAGATGCTCAGGCGGCCACGGCCCGTGAGGAGCGAGATCGCGAAGAAGGCGATGAACAGCGTCAGCAGTATCGTCAGCGCGGGAAGCAACGCTCCCTGGGTGCCGAACAGCCGCCCGAAAGCGGCCGCCGCCGTCTCATTGGCAAGGCAATCGACCGCCCGCAGGGCGGGGCCTGCGCCTGCCGAGGCGTTCTCTATCAGGACGTCGCAGGCGCTCATTCGCCAAATCCCTTCATTCGGCTGCCTCGATCCACATCGGGGCGGCTTCATCTTCTGCCTCGCCCGGCCACTGCAGGCCGGTGAGCGCGGGATACCAGGCGGATGGCGCATCGCCATATTCCGCCCGCAGCGCGTCGAGTTTCCGCACGGTGCTTTCGCGGCCTGAAAGGACCGTCAGAACCTCGGGCATGCCCGACAGGTCGAGCCGCACCACCACCGAGGCGTCGGGCTGGCGGATCAGGAAACAGCGGCTGTGCGCGGGCAGGGTGCGGATCAGGTCAAGCTCGTGGCTCGTCAGGCCGAAGCCGTCGCAGTAATCTTCGGGCCGGGCGCGGGCGTTTGGCATGAAGATCATCGTTGCGGTCTGCTCGACCAGTGCCGTCGAAATCCGGCTGTCGAGGGCATCACGCGCCGATTGCGTGGCGAAACCGACCAGCGCGTTGCGCTTGCGCAAGGTCTTCAGCCAGTCGCGGATGCGGGCGGCGAAGATGTCGTCGTCCAGCGCCTTCCAGCCCTCATCGATGAGGATCATGGTCGGCTCGCCGTCCAGACGCTCCTCGATGCGGTGGTAGATATACATCATCACCGGGGTGCGCAGGCGCGGGGTTTCGAGCAGCGCCGTCATGTCGAGGCCGACCACGCGCGAGTTCAGGTCCAGCCGGTCATGCTCGTTGTCGAACAGCCATGCAAATTCGCCCCCGGCCATCCACGGATCCAGGCGGCTGGCAAGGTCGCCAGGCTGCGGACGGCGGCTGCCGGCCAGCAGTTCGCGGAAGTGCGAAAGGCGGCGCAGTGAGGCGTCGTTGGCATAGGCGGCATCGACTGCCGTGGCGATCGTCGCCAGCTCCTCCGGCCCTTCGGCCTTGAGCAGGATGCCCAGCCAGTCGCGCAGGAAGGCGCGGTTGGCGGCAGTGTCGGGCAGGGCAAGCGGGTTGAAGCCAGTGGGATGGCCCGGCGCGATGCGGCTGTAGGTGCCGCCAATGCCCCGGATGAACACCTCCGCGCCGCGATCCTTGTCGAACAGGATGGTGCGCGGGCCGAACTTCTGCGCCTGCGCGGCGAGGAAGTTCATGACCACCGTCTTGCCCGAACCCGAGGGTCCGATGACGGTGAAGTTGCCCAAGTCTCCGGTGTGGAAATTGAAGAAGAACGGCGTGGAGCTGGTCGTCTGCAGCAGGGCGACGGCCTCTCCCCAATGGTTGCCGTGAGCCTGCCCCAACGCAAAGCCATGGAGCGAGCCGAAGCAGGCCATGTTGGCCGAGGAGATCAGTGCGCGGCGGACGATATAGGCCTCGTTGCCGGGGAACTGGCCCCAGAACCCGGGTTCAAGGTTCACGTCCTCGCGCACCGCGACTGCGCCCGCATCGGCCAGGGCAGCGGCGCAGGTGGCGGCCACTTCGTCGAGGCCATCCAGCCGGTCGGCGCGGACGAGCACTGAAAGGTGGTGGTCGCCAAAGGCTACCGCGCCGACGCCAAGTGAATCGCGAGCCGACATCATCTCGCGGCGTTCGGCCACGGCTTCCTCGTCGGCGGACTTCAGGCGGCGGATGGCAAGGTCGATGCGTTCGCGCGTTACCTGCCGGTCGGACGGGGCGTAGCTTTCGGTCAGCACCAGTTCGCAGGGCAAGCGCAGCAGCGCGTCGGTGAGGCCGGGCGCCGTTGTGTCGGGGTAGTCCTTCAGGCTGATCAGCGCGGCGAAGGAGGCTTCCGAAGCGCCGCGCGTTTCCATGGCGTCGAGGCCGAAGTTGATCCGCTTGTAGGGCAGCATCTGCCCGATCTCGGTGCCTTCCGCCGGACGGCGCACCGGGCGCATCTCACCGTTGTAGAGCGCCGAGAGCAGTTCGAGCACTTCGGAGCAGGGACCACCTGCGCCCTGGTATTCACCCAGCAGCCGGGCTCCGTAGGAACCGAGCGAGGCGACCATGGCATTGGCTGCCGCGCGCAGGGCACGGACATCACCGGGATCGGCGGCCAGTTCCTCCGCGCCGCGCCGCTGCAGCTTGCGCGAAATACGTTCGGCCCAGCCAGCCTTGCCGCGTGCCGGACGGCGGACCAGCGTGACGAACTGGTCGTTCACGAACAGCGCGCCGCCAGCCAGCTTGTCGCGCCAGCGTGCGTCGATATGCGCGGCGAGCGGATCGGAGAACACCGCGTCCAGCTCAACATGAACGCGCCGCCGGATGACGTGGTGATACAGCACGAACCGCGCATCGAGCGATGAGCGCAGCAATACCTCGCGGGTTGCGGCATGAGCATTCAGCTCGTCGCTGTCGGCCGTCTCGAACGACAGGCCGGGGACCATCAGCGACAGCATCACCGAGCCATCGCGCAGCAGCACGACATTATCGTCGATCAGCGCGCGGTAGGGCAGGCGATCGCCGGCCTTAGCCTCTTTCTTGGCCCAGGCAGCCGCGCCGGAGAACTTTGGCATCAGACGGGTTCCTTCAAGGCGAATAGCTGTTGCAGCCCCAGCGCTGCCAGTTCCTGACACGGGGACAGCGGCTGACCTTGGTGATCCAGAGGTCGAACACGCGCGGCTCGCGCAGGCAGGCAAGATAGCCGATGCCGTGAACCAGCAGCGCCACTGGCAGGGCCAGGAAGCTGCCGGTGATAAGAAACGCCTCGGTCGTTACCGCCGCGTTGATGATGAAATAGCTGTAGGTCACGCCCGCAAACATCTGCGGCCGGGTCAGCGCCCTGTGGACCGGGAAGCGGGTTAGCTCCACGCGGGTCAGCTCACTGCCGCGGCGGACTGGATGCCCGAAACGATGGCACCGGCGCCGAACAGGATGAAGCAGCCGATGATGACGGTCGCACCAAAGCGCCAGTTCATCCGGCCGGTCAGCATCAGGAAGCCGACAGCGGCAACGGCCATTAC
>JBEVKC010000034.1:0-7792 GCA_040509895.1 Novosphingobium sp.
CCCGAACCAGCCAGCAGACCTCGCGACAAGTTTCTACCGATCACGAAGGATTCCTGCGCCACCGTAATTTTTACTGGCTGAAGATTGCCGTGGGCATCTGCGTCGTGGCGATCATCGGCTATGCCGTGGCCGACGTGGAGCCTCGGCCGAATGGCGGGAGCTGGTTCGGCTACACGCTGGGCACCATAGGCGCCGGGCTGATTGTGTGGCTGTCTCTTCTCGGCATCCGCAAACGGGCGATGACGCGCGGGGCATGGTCGCTGAAGGCGTGGACATCGGCCCATGTCTATCTGGGCCTTGCGCTGATTGTCATTGGCACACTGCACACCGGCTTCCAGTTCGGTTGGAACGTCCACACGCTGGCCTATGCGTTGATGATGTTCGTGATCCTCTCGGGTATCTGGGGGATAAGCGCCTATGCCACGCTGCCCGCCGCATTGAGCACCAACCGCGAGCAAATGACGCAGGGCCAGATGCTGGATGCCTTACGCGCCATCGACCGTCAGCTGAACGAGGCCGCGCAGCCACTGGCTCGCCGTCACGCTGATCTGGTACTGACGGCGCTGGACGAAGGCGCATTCTCGGGCAGGCTGTGGCAGCGCCTGAGCGGAAACTACGCCAACAGCCCGACGCAGGCGGCCATCGACGGGTTCAACTTGGCTAGCGCACAGGAATCCGCCGATCCGGCAATCCAGCGGGTCGAGGCGCTGTTGCAGCGCCGTCGCTCACAACTTGAGCGAATTCGCCGTCATATCCGTTTGAAATCATTGCTTGAGGTCTGGCTCTTTGTGCATGTTCCCGCCACCTTCGCTTTGCTGGCTGCGCTGACCTCGCACATCATCAGCGTCTTCTACTACTGGTGATGAGGCGTTTGGGGGCATGACTTTCAGGCTTCGGACCATAGAGTTCACCGCGGACGGGCGCCGGATTGTTCGCGACCGGGACGTAGACAAACTCGCCCTGACCATCGGCCGCGCGGCGGAAAATGACATTCACCTGCCCGACCTTGCCGTTGATCCGTCCCATGCGCGGCTTGAGACGAAGGGGGAAGGTCGCCTGCTTGCCGTGGCGCTGGGGACGTTGGGCTTTGGCCTGGACGGCCTTTCCACAATGCGGGCGGAAATCGATCCCGCCAAAGGTGCGGAACTGCGCTTTGGCGCTTACAACCTTGCCGTCTCTCGTGACGCAGATGGCGCTCCGCTAATCACCATTGCGCAGGTCGAAAGTCAGGATTCAGGCGAGGCGGCGGACGAAAAGAAAAGCTTCTCCATCGCCTCGGTAATGCCCGGAAAGCGCGATCTTTCGTGGTTTCTGGCACTCTTGATCTTCGCCGTGTTCGTCGCTTTTCCCATCGCCAGCAACGCGCTGTACGAGCCCGCCGAAACGGAAACGGTGCTCGGCGATGGCAGTTGGAGCACCGGCAAGCTGAGCCTTGCCCATCACGCGCTGGAGCAGAGGTGCGAGGCTTGCCACGTCAAGCCGTTCGAACCCGTGCAGGACAAGGCCTGCCTCACCTGTCACAAGTCAGTCCACGACCACGCCGACCCGGCGCGCCTGGCATTCGCTCGCGCCGATGGACCGTTGGGCACGCGGTTCCTGTGGTCCGTAGCGCATACTTTCGGCAAGCCGGGGCCTGGCGCTTGCACCGATTGCCATACCGAGCATGAAGGCGCGGGGCGGATGGAACCTGCCGCACAGGAAATGTGCTCTGGCTGCCACGCGACGCTGAAGGAACGTCTGGTCGATACCAAGCTGGGCGATGCGGGCGATTTCGGCACACTGCACCCGCAGTTCCGCCCTGCCATTCCGCTGACGCTGGGCAGCCGTGAACTCACGCAGGTTTCGCTCGACAAGAACCCGCGTGAGCAGAGCGGGCTCGCTTTCCCCCATGCGCTGCACCTCAACCGCACGGGCGGCGTTGCAAGGATGGCCTCGAGCATTGGCGCCGAGAAGGGCTATGGCGCGGATGGCATGCAGTGTAAGGATTGTCACCGGCCAACCGAGGACGGCGTGCGCTTCCTGCCCGTCGACATGGAGCGTGACTGCGAAAGCTGCCACAGCCTTGCCTACGACAAGGTCGGGGGCACCTTCCGCAAGCTGCATCATGGCGACGTCGACCAGATGGTTGCGGACCTCAGCGTCGCCAACGGGCCGGGCCCGATCGTAACTGGGCGGAAGCGTCCCGGCTCTTTTGCAGCGGGCGGCGCTTACTATGCCCGCTTCGACGTGCCGCGTGGCGGGGCGGGGCTGGCCTCGCAGGCGCTATCCCGGGACGGCATTTGCGGAGAGTGTCACACGCCAAGCTATTCGGGCGGTCGCCTTGGCGTCATGCCGGTAACGCAGGTTTCACGATTCATGCCGCATGGATGGTTTGACCATAAGCCGCACCGGCAGGAGAAATGTACAAGCTGCCATGCGGCGGAAAAGTCAAACAGCTCGTCCGATCTGCTGCTGCCGGGCATAGCCCAGTGCCGCACCTGTCATCTGGGCGAGGACGCGATGAAGGCAAAGGTGCCGTCTGGCTGCGCCACGTGCCACGGCTATCACCCGAGCGGCGAGGCGCCTATGAATAGCAGGCCGGACAAGAGCTGATTGCCCGGTACGCGGGCAGGATGTGGGGGAGGGAAGGGAACGAGTGCGGATTGCGCAGATCACCGATATTCACATCGGCTTTGACCGGGGCAATCCGGACGAGCACAATATGCAGCGCCTGCGGGCCGTATTGCGGCGGCTTGAGGATAGCCCGAACCGTCCCGACCTGCTGCTGATGAGCGGCGACCTGACCGAGTTCGGGGATGCCGAAAGCTACGCCCGGCTTGCCGAGGCTGTGAAGGGTTGCCCGTTCCCGGTCTGGCCGATGACGGGCAATCACGATGAGCGCGGGCCGTTGCTTGCAGCCTTTCCCCAAACGCCCAGCGAGGGCGAGTTTGTCCACTATGTGTTGGAATACCCCAGCCTGCGCCTGATCGTGCTGGATACGCTGGAGCCGGGCCGCCACGGCGGCGCCTTCTGCGAGGAGCGGGCTGATTGGCTGAAGACCCAGCTTGAGGCTGACCAGCAGACGCCGACGATCGTCGCCATGCATCATCCACCGTTCGAATCGGGAATAACCTGGCTCGACAGCAGCAGCCGCGAACCGTGGATTGCCCGATTTGCAGATGCCATTGCCGGGCACGGGCAGATCCGGGGCATCATCGCCGGACACCTACATCGCACGATTCACACGCTGTGGGGCGGCGTGTCGTTGACGGTGTGCCCATCGGTGGCTCCCGCTGTGGCCTTGGACCTTACGCCGATCGACGCCAATGTACCCGATGGCCGGGCGCTGATTACCGATGAACTCGCCGGCTATGCGCTCCATACATGGGATGGCGAACGGCTGATCTCGCACTTCGAATGTACCGGTTCATTGCGGGTATTAGCCAGCTATGATGAAAAGCTGCAGGAAGTGGTTCGCATCATCCAGAATGAGCGGACCGAGGAATAGCTGTTTCGCAATCTCAGATCAGGGTGTTTTCCCATGCAGAAGTCCCCCCACATCCTGAATGCGGCATCCAACCTGCTGGGCATCTCGCTGATTATCATAACCGGCCTGCGCTTGGTTGGCCGGGGTGAAACCTTTGCGGACGAGATCGCATGGGTTGCCGCCGCGTGCTTCAGTGTAAGTTGCCTGTTTTCCTATATTGCGATCAGACATGACACGGAAGACGGCCGCTTTGGCCGGTGGGCAGATCCTGTGTTCCTTTCCGGCGTAGGCGCTCTGGTTGTGTCGGTGTTCGTACTCGCCGCGGCAAAGCTCTAGGACGCTGCCATCTCGGCGAGGATCCGCCGCAGGTAGACCGCGTAGTCGGATTTACCGAGGCCGCTGATCGCGCGCTCGAACTGTCCGGCGTCGATGAAGCCATTGCGGAACGCAATTTCATCGGGGCTGGCAATCTTGAAGCTTTGCCGTTTCTCAAGCACCCGGACGAATTCGGCTGCATCCAGAAGGCTGTCAGGCGTTCCCGTGTCTAGCCAGGCATAGCCCCGTCCCATGATCTCCACCGACAGCTGGCCGCGTTCAAGGTAGACGCGGTTGACGTCGGTAATCTCAAGCTCACCCCGGGCCGAAGGCTTGAGGTTCGCGGCGATATCGACGACCTGCTCGTCGTAGAAGTACAGCCCCGTAACGGCCCAACTGGACTTGGGTACGGGCGGCTTCTCTTCAATCGAAATCGCCTTCATTTCGTCGTCGAACTCCACCACGCCATAACGTTCGGGATCATGGACGTGGTAGGCAAAGACGCTGGCCCCAGTTGTCCGGGAGGCCGCATTGTCGAGCAGGTCGGGCAGGCCGTGTCCGTGAAAGATGTTGTCGCCAAGGATCAGTGCCGAAGGGCTGCCCGCCACAAAGTCAGCGCCAATGATATAGGCCTGCGCCAATCCGTCAGGACTGGGCTGGACAGCATACTCAAACGACATGCCCCACTGTGAGCCATCTCCAAGCAGCGACTGGAATGCCGGCATGTCGCGAGGTGTGGAAATGACCAGAACTTCGCGGATTCCCGCCAGCATCAGGGTGCTCAACGGGTAATAGATCATCGGCTTGTCGTATATCGGCATCAACTGCTTCGAGGTAGTCAGCGTCATGGGATACAGGCGCGTGCCGCTGCCTCCAGCTAGAATAATACCCTTCATACTTTTCCTTTGCTCCCTTGGTCCGGTGCTCAGATCGCGCCACTTACCAGGCGCGTGACGACCTCTTCGGTCGACTTGCGCCAATCTGGCAGGACGACACCGTGCATTTCGCGGATATGGCTGCAGTCCAGTCGCGAATTGGTCGGACGGACGGCTGGTGTAGGATATTCCGCAGTCGTGATCCGACGGACGCGTGCCGAGGGGCCATTATGCGATTGCGATACGGCAAAGATGACTTCGGCAAAATCTGCCCAAGAGCCTTCCCCAGCGGCGGTCATGTGAAACACGCCGCGCATTGCCCTATCGGAGTTGGCCAAAAGATTCTCGGCTACGTGTAAAATCCCAACAGCGATTTCAAGCGCACTGGTGGGATTGCCGAACTGATCGGCGACGACCCCCACTTCGTCACGATCCCCTGCAAGCCGAAGCATTGTCTTGGCGAAATTGGAGCCAAACTGGCTGTAGACCCACGCGGTGCGCAGCACGGCGCTGTTTTCCCCATAGGCATCCAGAACAGCCGCCTCACCGGCGAGCTTTGAAGCGCCGTACACGCCCGTTGGACCAGTTTCGTCGGTCTCTACATAGGGACGATCGCCCGTGCCGGAAAAAACATAGTCTGTAGAGATGTGTACCAATGGAACGCCAAGGGACCGTGCCGCCTCGGCCACCACGCCCGCACCTTTGGCGTTGATTGCATAGGCCAGGTCGCTTTCGCTCTCCGCCCTGTCGACGGCCGTATATGCGGCGGAAGATACGATCACGTCGGGCCGCGTTGCAGCGAGTGCAAGTTCGATCGTGTCCGGCAGGGCAAGGTCAAGATCTGGCCGGCCGACGGCGATGATGTCATGCCCCTCGGCCGCGCCGCAATTCAGCAGACTGCTGACGACCTGTCCCTCGCGGCCCGTGACCGCGATCCTCACACCGAGGCTCCACTCGCGTTCAATCCGAGCCTTTCGCCGTCATAGCGTTCGCGCAATGGGCGCCACCACCATTCGTTCTCGAGATACCAGCGCACCGTTTTCTCGATTCCTGAATCGAAATTCTCCTGCGCACTCCACCCCAATTCGGTTTCAAGCCGGGTAGCGTCGATGGCATAGCGGGCGTCGTGACCGGGGCGGTCAGTCACGAACTCGATCAGGTCGGTGCGGGGCCGGTTGGCAGGCACCAGTTCATCAAGCACCGCGCAGATCCGCTGCACCACGTCGATATTGCGCCGTTCATTGCGCCCGCCAACATTATAGGTCTCACCAGGCTGGCCGCGAGCGGCGATCAGGTCCAACGCGCGGGCGTGATCATCCACGTAGAGCCAATCGCGCACGTTTTCCCCTTTGCCGTAGACGGGCAGGCTGCGTCCCGCGAGAGCATTGAGGATGGTCAGGGGGATCAACTTTTCCGGGAAGTGATACGGGCCATAGTTGTTCGAGCAGTTCGACACCACCACCGGCAGGCCGTAGGTACGGTGCCACGCCTTCGCGAGGTGATCCGATGCAGCCTTGGATGCTGAATAGGGCGAGCTTGGATCGTAGGGCGTGGTTTCATGGAACAGCCCATCGTCACCGAGTGAGCCATAAACTTCATCAGTCGATACGTGCAGAAAGCGAAAATCGGTCTTCGCCGTTCCATCAAGGTCGTTCCAATAATGGCGGGCTGCCTCCAGAAGGTTGAACGAGCCAACCACGTTGGTCTGGATAAAGTCGGCGGCGCCAGTGATTGAGCGATCTACATGGCTTTCCGCCGCAAGATGCATGATGCGATCAGGGCGGAATTCCGAAATCGCACGATCGATAACTGCCCGATCACAGATGTTGGCCTTCAGGAAACGGTAGTTCGGCTTGTCCTGCACAACGGACAGCGATGCCTCATTGCCTGCATAGGTCAGGGCATCGACGTTGAGCACCTCGTGGCCCATTTCCAGGACAAGCTGCCGAACAAGCGCGGAGCCGATAAAACCTGCACCACCAGTTACGATCACGCGCATGGATCAGTCTTTCCAGGAGAAATATTGGGGAAGGTCTGCGAGCAGGGGCTGAACCCGGTCTTTGGGAGAAAGCGTCTCCGCGTTGGCAACTTCCGGCCATTCGATCCCGATCGCCGGATCATCCCAATTCACGCCCTTGTCGCATTCCGCGTTGTAATACCCGGTTACCTTGTAAGCGATGACGGTGTTTGGAGCCAACGAGCAGAAGCCGTGGGCAAAACCCGGCGGTATCCACAACTGCTTGCCATTCTCCGGTGTCAGCGTTTCACCAACCCACTTGCCAAAGGTAGGTGATCCATGACGGATATCTACAGCAACGTCGAACAGGGCGCCGGCAGTACAGCGTACGAGCTTGCCCTGGGTGTGGGGCGGGATTTGGAAATGAAGGCCGCGGATAGTTCCTTCACTCACGCTCAGCGATTCATTGTCCTGAACAAATGTGAAGTGCCCGCAATGGGATTGAAAAATGTCGGCGCGAAACGTCTCGGCAAAATACCCTCGTTCATCGCCGATATGACGCGGAGCGAGCAGCGCTACGCCCGGGACGTCAAAGAATTGAAATTCCATTTCGTGGTTTCCGTGCAGGCAAGTAGGCTTTGACAGTCGGCAGTAGCCGAGGCGGCTTAACCTCGGCGCCAACTGATGCAATATCAATTCGACGAATCTTCGAGAATTTTCACAACACTCGACAGAATCGCGATAGGCGCAAAGAGCAGGATGGTTCGACGGTCTGGGTTTTGAGGGCGGCCTGGTTTTGTCCAGCATGGAGGGACTTGGCCGTCTATCTGACGCCACGCATCCGACACGTCGCGCCCTGTGCCAGCACGATGTCCGCTTCACGCGGCTTGCCGGTGGTCTCTTCCGGCTTGTGCGGGCGCGTCATTCCATCTTCCTTCATAGACTATGATAGTCGATGACCTACCAGAAGGTCAGGTCACCATCCCTGAGGCCACTGATTGGGTTCTGACCTGTTCAAGCGCGAAGGAAAATCAGGAGGGCCGCTCAAGAAGTGCGGTTCATCGAATAAACCACTTGACCTGCGCGATTGCGACGACGACGGCCTGCATCCGGTCAATTTGGGTAATACACAATTTATGCAGCAGGCCATCACTTTGCCTTCCGGCATTACCTTTGCCA
>JBEVKC010000035.1:0-33850 GCA_040509895.1 Novosphingobium sp.
GCCCGATGTAGCCCATGCCGGTGACAGCGGGCGGTGCGCTGGCAGGCTGGACCGGAGCAGACGAGGCCAGCGCGCTGGCCGATGCCTGCTGCAATTTCAGGCGTTCAAGGCTGCTCATCTGCCCGCCAAGGATCGCTGCTGACTTGCTGACGGTCACACGAGATTCCGAGGGTTTAGCGGCCATGCTAGGCGCGCAACCTTGCGGCTGGAATGCCGCACTTATCAGCACGGCAGGCACGACGAATGCGCCGGTGGACGCATTGGCGGGGGCTGGCAGCAACGAAGCTGTCAAAACGATTGCTGCAAA
Source organism: Novosphingobium sp. (assembly GCA_040509895.1). Lineage (GTDB taxonomy): Bacteria > Pseudomonadota > Alphaproteobacteria > Sphingomonadales > Sphingomonadaceae > Novosphingobium. Next base: position 308 of record JBEVKC010000035.1, read on the forward strand.
GCCAAAGGATGGTTGGCAACTTTTCATAGCATCCATCATCGCGACTAGACGTCACAATGAGCTTTATGGTTCTAGTTAACCGATATTAATAAAATGACCGTTATTTCAGCGGTGTACGGCGCAAAATCGGGCCCGGCGTTGACCGGGGATTTTGACTATATAGATTACGGCGAATTACTAACGGCTGTTAATTATGGTTAAAATTATTTACATAATTAAGCGGCATTCGCTCAATCGGTTTATTGGTGCGGTGGGGCGAATGTAAGTTACACTTCGGCCGCGTTGCCGGAATGACGAGCAGCGCATTTGCGGTCTCCGCTCGCGACATGTAAAAAAGTGTACCAGGTGGTACGCGCGCTTTGACAATGCGGTCATAAAAACAATAGAGAACCAGCAAGCCGCTACTCTCCGCGGGAGAATCACATTTCGATGAAGTACCATCTCCGGGCAGTGCTGCTGCACATTGCCTGCGCATTTCCTTTGATAGCACTCGCCGCATGTTCGGGCGGGGCGGATAAGGGGCAACAAGGGGCGCCGGCGGTCGGTTACGTCATCGTCTCCCCGGGCCCGGTTCCGATCACCACTTCTCTCAGCGGCCGTGTAGTCGCCTACGAAACTAGCGAGGTCCGCCCGCAGGTGAGTGGCGTTATCTTCAAGCGCCTGTTCGCCGAGGGCGGAATTGTGCGTGCCGGTCAGCCACTGTTCCAGATTGATCCCAGCCTTTACCAGGCCTCGGTCAATCAGGCCGCAGCCAACCTTACAGCGGCGCAGGCTACCGCAGAGGCGGCCACTGCAAGGGCAGATCGCCTCAAGCCGCTTGCCGAGATGGAGGCCGTGGCAAAGCAGGATTACACCGACGCGCTGGCGCAGGCCCGCCAGGCACGCGCCTCTGTCGCCCAGAACCAGGCGGCGCTCGATACGGCGCGGATCAACTTGCGCTTTGCGACGGTTCCTGCCCCGATCAGCGGGCACATAGGGCGCTCGCTTTTCACCGTGGGCGCGCTGGTAAGCGCCAATCAGGCCCAGCCGCTGGCCGTCATCCAGCGGCTGGATCCGATCTTTGTCGACATGCAGCAGTCCAGCGCAGAGCTTCTTTCGCTGCAGCGCGCGCTGGCGGCAGGCGGTGTGACGGCGGGCAGCACGCAGGTCCGCCTCAAGCTCGACGATGGCAGCGACTATGCCTACACCGGCACCGTCAGGTTCTCTGAGGTCATGGTGAACGAGGCGACGGGCACCGTTACGCTGCGCGCGTCGTTCTCCAACCCGCAGGGCAGCCTGCTGCCGGGGATGTTCGTCCAGACCGTTTTCGAGCAGGCCGTCGATCCTTCCGCCTATCGCGTGCCGCAGCAGGCGGTAACGCGCGATTTTGGCGGAGATGCCTTCGTCTACCTTGTCGGCAAGGACAACAAGGTGGAGCGCCGCAAGGTCGCGACTGCCCGCACTTCGGGTACGGACTGGGTCGTCACCTCGGGCCTGGGCAGTGGCGACCGGATCATCGTCCAGGGGATCAACAACCTGCGTCACGGCATGCAAGTGCGTCCGCTACCGGCGAGCGATCCGCAAAAGGTTGTCCGTCCCGGCACGGGGCAACAGGCCGGCAAGGCGGGCTGACGGCACCCCATGTCACAGCTGTTCATCAATCGGCCGATCTTTGCCTGGGTACTCGCCATTGTCGTAATGCTGGCGGGTATCGGCGGCATGCTGTCGCTGCCGATCGCGCAGTATCCGGATATTGCGCCCGTGCAGGTAAATGTCCGCGCGTCCTATCCCGGCGCCTCTGCAGATACGGTGGAGAACAGCGTCACACAGGTGCTGGAACAGTCGCTGACCGGCCTGGACGGCATGCTTTATTTCAGTTCCCAGTCCAGCTCGCGCGGCGGACAGGCGAGCATCTCGGTCATTTTTGACACTGGCGTCGATCCCGACATCGCGCAGGTGCAGGTACAAAACCAGATCCAGGCGGTGCTCTCTCGCCTGCCGCAGCAGGTGCAGCAGCAGGGTGTGCGCGTTACCAAGTCGAGCGCCGACCAGCTTCTCCTCGTTGCGATCTACGACGAGACTGACCAGCGCACCAATCGCGACATTGCCGACTACCTTTCATCCTACGTCGTGGATCCGTTGTCGCGCGTCAATGGGGTGGGCGACGTCAACGTTTTCGGCGCGCCCCACGCTATGCGCATCTGGCTCGACCCGCACCGGTTGGCGGCTGTGCAGTTGATGCCGGGGGACGTGGTGACTGCGTTGCAGGCCCAGAACACAGAAGTCGCAGCCGGCGAGGTTGGCGGCCTGCCCGCGCCTTCGGGGCAGATGCTGAACGCGACCGTCACCGCCCAGTCCCGCCTGCAGACGCCCGAACAGTTCGGGGCCATCGTGCTCAAGTCGGAAACCGACGGTTCGTCGGTGCGGCTGAAGGATGTCGCGCGGATCGAGATCGGGTCGGAAAACTACAACGCCATAGGCCGATACAATCGGCATCCTGGCGCCGGTATGTCGGTGTCGCTTGCCCCAGATGCCGACGCTCTGAAGACAGCGGAACTCGTCAAGGCCAAGGTCGAGGAACTTTCGCGCACCTTTCCCGAGGGCATTGCATACAGCTATGCCAACGACACAACGGAATTCATCAAGCTTTCGGTCAACGATGTGATCAAGTCGCTGCTTGAGGCGATTGTCCTCGTGGTGATCGTCATGTTCGTGTTCCTGCAGAGCTGGCGGGCGACGCTGATCCCGGCGATTGCCGTTCCGGTGGTCCTGCTCGGCACTTTTGCGGTGTTCTACGTTGCGGGATTTTCGATCAATACCCTGACGCTGTTCGGCCTTGTGCTGGCCATCGGCCTTCTGGTCGACGACGCCATTGTCGTGGTGGAGAACGTCGAGCGCCTAATGGCCGAGAACCCCGGCATGACGCCGCGGGAAGCCACGATAGAATCGATGAAGGAAATCCAGGTCGCGCTGGTTGCCATCGCACTGGTCCTGTCGGCCGTTTTCCTGCCGATGGCGTTCTTTGGCGGATCCACCGGCGTTATCTACCGGCAGTTTTCGCTGACCATCGTATAGGCCATGGTCTTGTCGGTGTTTGTGGCACTGATCCTCAGCCCGGCTCTTACTGCCACTCTGCTGAAGGCGCCAAACGCAGACGGTTCACATCCGGACGGATGGTTTGACCGCAAGTTTCCTGCTGCTTCCCAGTTCATCCATCGCGGACAAGCGGCCTTCAACCGTAATTTCGACGCGGGCGTGGCCCGGTACCGCGCCGCCGTGGTCAAGGTGATAGAGCGCAAGGGCCTGTTCCTTGGGATCTACCTGCTGGTCTGTCTGTTGCTCGTCGGAATGTTCCTGCGGCTGCCCAGCGGCTTCATCCCGACGGAGGACCAGGGCGTGATCTCGGTTCAGTACCGCCTCCCCGCGGGCGCCACCCAGAACCGCACGGTCGAAATCCAGCACGCAGTCGAGAGTTATTTCCTCGATCAGGAAAAGGACAACGTCCGCTCGATATTCACTGTCGCGGGCGGCGGCTTTGGCCCTGCAGGGCAGAATACCGGCAACGGCTTCATCAACTTCGTCAACTGGGATGACCGGCCCGGCAAGGAAAACTCTTCCGACGCCATAGCCCAGCGCGCATCCACCGCCTTCCGCGGGCTACGCGATGCACAGGTGTTCGTGCAGACGCCGCCAGCCGTGCGCGGTCTTGGCATGTCTGCCGGTTTCAGCATGCAGTTCCAGAATACGAGCGGCATGAGCCGAGAGCAATTCGCGGATGCGCGCGATCGCTTGCTGCAGATGGCCAATTCCGATGGGCGGCTGACGGCCGTCCGGCTTAATGACTTGCCCGATGTCGCTTCGCTGAAGGTGGATGTCGATACGCAGCGGATGACGGCCTTTGGCATCAATCCGGCGGACGCGAATACGACCCTCTCCACGGCCTGGGGCGGGCGTTATGTGAACGATTTCATCGAAAGAGGCCGGGTAAAGCGCGTCTATGTCCAGGGCGATGCCCCGTTCCGCGCTGATCCTTCCAGTCTTGGCCAGTGGTTTGTACGCACAAACACGGGCGAAATGGCTCCGTTTTCAACTTTCGCCAAGATCGGTTGGACTACAACGCCGGCGACAGTATCGCGTTTCCAGGGCGTTCCGGCTTTTGAGGTGCAGGGGCAGGCAGCGCCGGGCGTCAGTTCGGGCGAAGCGATGGACGCGATTTCCGAACTGGCCGGCAAGATAGAGGGCACGGGCGTCGCGTGGTCCGGTGTCTCCTACCAAGAGCGGCTGTCATCCGGCCAGGCACCCTTCCTCTATGCCATATCGCTGCTGGTCGTGTTCCTGTGCCTTGCGGCGCTTTACGAAAGCTGGTCGATCCCGCTTGCCGTGCTGCTGGTCATCCCGCTTGGCCTTGTCGGCGCAATCTTCGCGGTGACGCTGCGCGGGCTTGAGAACGACATCTACTTGCAGATCGGCCTGCTGACGACGATGGGTCTTGCCGCAAAGAACTCCATCCTGATGATCGAATTTGCCGAGCAGGAAGAGCGTAAAGGGGCGAGGGTGATCGACGCCGCGCTTGAAGCTGCACGTATCCGTCTGCGCCCGATCCTGATGACCAGCTTTGCCTTCATCTTCGGCGTCGTGCCGCTGGCGATCTCTACTGGCGCGGGTGCCAACAGCCACGTTGCCATCGGCACTTCCGTGATCGGCGGCATGCTGACGGCAACGCTGCTGGCGATCTTCTACATCCCGCTGTTCTTCGTGCTGGTGCGCCGGGGCTTCCGCGACGGGTTGAAATCCTTCCGCCAGCATTATGACCGCGGACGCGAGCAGGACGACGATGAGGTGACGGCGTGAGCCGCGCCATCGCTTTAACCCTCGCGCTGTCGCTTCCGGCGTGTTCGATGGCGCCGGACTATGCGCGCCCTACAGCGCCCGTGCCGGTTTCATGGCCTGCGGGCGATGCTTATCTCGCGCAGAGCGAGGCTGCGGTTCCGGTGATGTCCTACCGCGAAATCTTCCGCGACCAGCGATTGCAGTCGCTCGTCGAGCAAGCGCTCGTGAACAATCGCGACCTTCGGGTGGCCGCCGCCAACCTTGCTGCCGCCCGTGCGCAAGTGCGCGTGCAGCGCGCCGAGCAATTGCCGCAAGTCGGCGTTGTCGGCGGCGTCGATCGGGTGCGGAGCGATGGCAGTACCAACACCAACTATGTCCTGAGCGGGGGGATCACCACTTTCGAGCTCGACCTGTTCGGCAGGCTCGCCAACGCAACAGAGGCAGAGCGCCAGCGCGCGCTGGCGACAGAGGCAGCGGCGCGGACTGTGCGGCTGGGGCTGGTGTCGGACATCGCCACGACATGGGCGACATATGCGACTGATGCCGAACTTCTTCGCATTGCTGAAGAAACTGCGGCCAATGCCCGGCGCAGTGTCGAGCTTACCCGCGCAAGGCTGAAGGGGGGCATAGCTCCGCGCACCGACCTGCGGCAGGCCGAGCAGGTGCTGGCAACGGCAGAGGGCGACGTCGCCTCGTTGACGACAGCGTTGGCGCAGGATGTGAACCTGCTTCAGCTTCTGATTGGTGCGCCGGTCGATCCGGCACTGCTTCCGGCCAGCCTTGACGAGGTGACCGCCTCCATCGCTACCCTGCCAGCAGGGCTGAGCTCCGAAGTCCTGCTTCGCCGCCCCGATGTGCTTGAAGCCGAATATGACCTGCGCGCCGCCAATGCCGACATTGGCGTTGCCCGTGCGGAAATGTTCCCCACCATTTCGCTCACGGCCCTGCTAGGAGTCGCGAGTGGCGCGCTTAGCGGGTTGTTCAATTCCGACGCATTCAGCACCACGCTGGGCGCCAGCGGGCGTTACGCTATCTTCTCAGGCGGCGGCGCGAAGGCAAATGTGCATGTGAGCGAGGCACGGCGCGACGCTGCTCTCGCCGGTTATGAGCGGTCCATCCAGACGGCTTTTCGCGAAGTCTCTGACGCACTTGCCCGACAGGGGACGATTGGCGAGGAACTGCGCGCTGCCACCGCCAATGCTGCGGCGGCGGAGGACAATGCACGGCTGGCGGAGGCGCGCTATCGTGGCGGCGTTGAGGGCTATCTCGACAACCTGGTCTCTCAGCGGGCGTTCTACACCGCGCAGCGGCAGGAAGCGGTGACACGGCTGGCACTCGTCCAGAACCGCGTCACGCTCTACCGGACGTTGGGCGGCGATCACGCGAGTGCACCTGCGGCAGATTGATCGATAAAAGCGATCAACAGGAACTTATGAGAAGTGATAATCTGATTAATCGGGATTTGCGATTTTGCGAATCCCGTTCGCAACACTATCTGGCTCCTGTCTGTTTCAAACCAAGGCAAGGAGCCACTGAATGTCGCTTATCGGCAAGGAAATCAAACCGTTCGTCACCCAGTCCTTCAAGGAAGGCAAGTTCGTTGAAGTGACCGACGGCGACGTGCGCGGCAAGTGGGCCGTGTTCTTCTTCTACCCCGCTGACTTCACCTTTGTCTGCCCGACCGAGCTGGAAGACCTGGCCGACAACTACGACGAGCTTCAGCAGCTTGGTGTCGAAGTCTATGCCGTGTCGACCGACACGCACTTCAGCCACAAGGCATGGCACGACACTTCGCCGGCAATCGGCAAGATCCGCTATCACATGCTGGGCGACCAGAACCACACGATCAGCAACAACTTCGACGTCCTGCGCGAAGGCCAGGGCCTCGCTGACCGCGGCACCTTCGTGGTCGATCCCGACGGCGTGATCCAGATCTCGGAAGTCACCTGCGAAGGCGTTGGCCGCAACGCTGCTGAGCTGGTCCGCAAGATCAAGGCTGCACAGTACGTCCGCAACAACCCCGGCCAGGTTTGCCCGGCCAAGTGGGAAGAAGGCGCCGAAACCCTTGCACCTTCGCTGGACCTCGTCGGCAAGATCTAACCCCCTCCCTCAGGGTTAGGCCGACAGGTCTGAACAGGGCGGCCCGGGAACTCCCCCCTACCCGGGCCGCCCAATTCATCTGTATTCCAAGGAATCCTCTCCCATGCTCGACGCCAATCTGACGCAACAGCTGAAGACGTACCTCGCCAACCTGCGCGTGCCGATCGAACTGGTCGCATCGCTGGGCGACGATGCGAAGTCGCGTGAGCTGGAGTCACTTCTGGGCGAGATCGCCGCGCTGTCCGACAAGATCAGCGTCAGCTCTGGCGACGACCACCGCAAGCCCAGTTTCCTCATCCGCCGCGTGGGCACCGACATTGGCGTCCGCTTTGCCGGCATCCCGATGGGGCATGAATTCACGTCGCTGGTGCTGGCGCTGCTGCAGGTCGGTGGACACCCGCCCAAGGTCTCTGACGAGGTGATCGAGCAGGTGAAGACGCTGGACGGCGACTTCAACTTCGAAACCTATTTCTCGCTGTCATGCCAGAACTGCCCCGACGTGGTTCAGGCGCTGAACCTGATGGCTGTGCTCAATCCACGCATCCACCACACCGCCATCGACGGCGCGCTGTTCAAGGCTGAAGTCGATGAGCGCAAGGTCATGGCCGTGCCCTCGATCTATCTGAACGGCGAACCCTTCGCCTCGGGCCGGATGGAGCTGGAGCAGATCCTCGCCAAGCTGGACACCGGCGCCGAAACCCGCGCTGCCGAAGCCATCAAGGGCAAGGAAGCCTTCGACGTTTTGATCGTCGGCGGCGGCCCTGCGGGGGCTGCAGGGGCGATCTACACCGCGCGCAAGGGCGTCCGTACGGGTATCGCTGCAGAGCGGTTCGGCGGCCAGGTGCTCGACACCATGGCGATCGAGAACTTCATCTCAGTGCCTCACACCGAAGGGCCGAAGCTCGCCACCGCGCTTGAGGTTCACGTCAAGGACTACAACGTCGACGTCATGAACCTGCAGCGCGCGGAAAAGCTGATCCCCGCTGAGGAACTTGGCGGACTGCACGAAGTCGTGCTGGCCAATGGCGCGAGCCTGAAGACCAAGAGCCTGATCCTCTCAACCGGCGCGCGCTGGCGGCAGATGGGCGTGCCGGGTGAGGATGAATACCGCAACCGTGGTGTCGCCTATTGCCCGCACTGCGACGGCCCGCTGTTCAAGGGCAAGCGTGTGGCGGTGATCGGCGGAGGCAATTCCGGCGTAGAGGCGGCAATCGACCTTGCCGGTATCGTCGCCCACGTCACGCTGATCGAATTCGACAATCAGCTGCGCGCCGATGCGGTGCTGCAGAACAAGCTGCGTAGCTTGGCCAATGTGACTATCATCACTTCGGCCCTGACGACTGCCGTTTTGGGCGACGGCGAGAAGGTGTCCGGCCTGACTTACAAGGACCGCAGCACCGACGTCGAACACACGGTCGAGCTGGAAGGCATCTTCGTCCAGATCGGGTTGGTGCCGAACACCGAATGGCTGAAGGGCACTGTCGATCTTAGCCCGCGCGGCGAGATCGAGGTCGATGCGCGCGGTGCAACGTCGGTGCCGGGTGTCTTTGCCGCCGGTGATGCGACAACTGTGCCTTACAAGCAGATCGTCATCGCCATGGGGCAGGGCGCGACGGCAGGCCTATCGGCCTTCGACTACCTGATCCGGCTTCCCGTTGAGGGAGAGATTGCCGAAGCGGCCTGATCTAGGGGCAGTAATGGAACACCAAAAGGGCCGCCCCTGCCGTGTGCCGGGGCGGTCTTTTTCTTGTCGAAGGCAATGTTGGGGCTTATAAATAAAAGAAAATAGCTGGTCGCAGAGGAGTCTTGGCATGGACGATCTGCTTCATTCCCTCAGCGACAAGATGGAAAACTGGCACGCGCATCCGGAGGCCCGGAAGCGGCTATCCCGCCACTATGATTGCTGCTGCGGCAACAACGTTTATTTTGACAACACCCATTGTCCCCAATGCGATGCCACTTTGGGCTACCTTCCGTATGAGGGGCGCGTGGCTGCGCTGAAGCCCAGCTCCGCACCGGACACCTGGACGGTTGAAGGCCGGGACGAGGTGCTGGAATTCTGCGCCAACAGCAAGACGCCCGCCGCGTGCAACTGGATGGTGGCTTCAATCGGCCAGCCGCAGCTCTGCGTCGCATGCCGCCTCAACCGCACCATCCCGGATTGGAGCGACCCGGAGAATGCCTATTACTGGGCCAAGATCGAGGCGGCCAAGCGGCGGGTAATCTCGCAATTGATCGGCCTTGGCTCGCCCGTGCGGTCAAAGCTCTATGACGATCCCGAAACCGGTCTGATGTTTGACTTCCTGCGATCCCCGCCGGGCGGGCCGCAGGTCATGACCGGGCACAACAACGGGCTCATCACGCTCAACATCGAAGAGGCTGACGATTCCAAGCGGGAAAAGATTCGCCGCGCCATGCGGGAACCCTACCGCACGCTGGTCGGGCATTTTCGCCATGAGCTAGGCCACTACTATTGGGACCGCATGGTCTGGAATACGCCTTGGCTGGAGCCATTCCGCGAGCTTTTCGGCGATGAGCGCGCCAGTTATGCAGAGGCATTGAAGCGCAACTACGAACAGGGTCCGCCAGACAATTGGGCGGAATCCTATGTCAGTTCCTATGCCACGATGCATCCCTGGGAGGACTGGGCGGAAACCTGCGCCCACTACATGCACATCGTCGATAGCCTGACCACCGCCATGGGATTTGGCCTGGATGCCAACGACGTGGAAGGCGGGGTGGATTACCTTGGCAAAGACGCGCTCTATGACCCGGAAGACCAACACGCCCAGCGCTTCCTTGAATTGGTCAACGGCTGGCGGGAGATCACCGTAGTAATGAACGAGATGGCGCGCAGCATGGGACAGCCGGACTTCTATCCGTTCAACATGTCAAAGCCTGCAGTGGCTAAGCTGCAATTCGTTCAGAAGGTAGTTTCCGACTCGCGGGAGAAGCTGGGCATCGACGGCGCTCAGATGGCGGCAGCGTAGGCGAGTTTGAAAACGTCAACAGCGTGATCGGCATCCTTCAGGACCATCTCGGGCGATGCGGATTCTATCACGCGCAGAAGCAGTTGCTGGTGGCAACCGTAGAGGCAAAGGCCGATCAGGGTGCGCGCGGCGACCAGTGGATCATCACGGCGGAGCAGACCGCGATCCATGGCGCCGGCAAGGAAATTTCCCAGCAGTTCTTGTGTCAGGCGAGGGCCGCGCTGGTAAAAGATCTGGCCGATCTCGGGAAAACGGCCGACTTCGCCGGAGATGAGCCGGTGAAGCGCGACGGCATCGGGTGACGTAACCTTGGCCAGGAACTTTCGGCAGAACTTGCGCAGTGCTTCCTCAAGGTCGTCCGCAGGGTTGAGCGCCAGCAATAGCTGGGAGCGAAATTCCGTCGTCGTGCGTTCCAGCACGGCGGCGAAAAGCAGTTCCTTGGAGGGAAAGTGATTCCACAGCGTGCCCTTGGATCCGCCAAGCTCTGCGGCGATCGCGGACATCGTCGTCCCGGCATAGCCGTGCTCAAGGAACCAGTTGGCCGCCACCTCGACGATGGCGTCGCTGCGGCTCTGGCGACGTGCTTCCCTTCGGGTTGGGGGTTGGAGTTCATTCGCTTCGATCATTTCCGTACCATACAGTACGATTTTTTAATTGACAATCTCCAGATCAAGTGTCAGCGCAATTTCCATACCACACAGTACGGTTTTTTCATGCCCGACTCCCCACGTGTTCTCGCCCGCCGCGCAGCCCCCTTCGCCCTGCTTTTGCTGGGCGCCTGTGCGGCTGTTCCCGACCTTGGCCCGAAGCCGATTCCGGTTGCGCCCGAGTCGATCGCTGCTGAGCGCAGCCTTGCACCTACTACCAATGCGGCCTGGCCGGGGGGTAACTGGTGGACTGCCTACGGTGATCCGCAGCTTGATGGCCTGATCGAGGAAGGCCTGCGTAATTCGCCGGACGTATCCATCGCGCTCGCCCGATATCGCCGGGCAGGGGGCTATGCGCAGGAGGCCGGTGCCGCCCTGCTGCCGCGCGTCGACGTCCAAGGTCAGGCGACCTTGGACAAGCAGAGCTACAACATGGGCTATCCGCCGGAATTCCAGCAGTTCCTGCCTCAAGGCTGGAATGATGCGGGGCGGGTTGCTGCCAACCTTGGGTTCGACCTTGACCTGTGGGGCCGCAACCGCGCCGCGTTGGCCGCCGCGACGTCGGAGGAGCGGGCAACCGCCATCGATGTGCAGCAGGCCCAACTTCTGCTGACCACCGGCATCGCGCTCGCCTATGTCGACCTGCAGCAGCAGTTCATCGAACGCGACATCCGCCAGTCCACGCTGGAACTGCGCCTTTCCAACCAGAAGCTCGTCACTGACCGCGAGGCCAACGGCCTTGAGAACCGGGTCAGCGTCAGGCAGGCCGATGCAGATGTTGAATCCGCCCGCACCAGCCTGGGTGAGGCCAACGAAGCCATCGAAATCCGCCAGCACCAGATCGCGGCGCTGATCGGAGCCGGGCCGGACCGTGGTCTTGCGATCACCAAGCCGAACCTCGCCCCGCTGGCGACCAGCGGAGTGCCCGCGGGCGCGACCGCCGACCTGATCGGCCGCCGCCCCGACATTGCCGCCGCGCGTGAGCGAGTGGAGGCAGCCGCCAGCCGGATCAAGGTCGCGAAGGCCGATTTCTTCCCGGATATCAGCATCAATGCTCTGGTTGGCGTGCAGTCGCTGGGCCTCAATACCTTGCTGGAAAAAGGCTCGGTCTTTGGCAGTGTCGGCCCCGCCATAAGCCTGCCGATCTTCCACGGCGGCGAACTGCAGGGCCGCTATCGCGGCGCGCGCGCCGAATATGACGAGGCGGTTGCGAGCTATGACAGCACCGTTCTGGGCGCCTACCAGCAAGTGGCCGATGCCGTGACCAGTGATCGGTCGCTGGACCAGCGGGTCATCGATGCCCGCAAGGCGCTGGCCGCTTCGGAAGAGGCCTATTCGCTTGCCCGCCGCCGTTACGAGGGCGGCCTTTCGACCTATCTTGACGTGCTGCAGGTCCAGGACCGCATGCTGCTCACGCGTTCGCGGGTGGCCGCGATTGAGGCGGCGGCACGCAGCATCGACATTACCCTGATCCGGGCGCTGGGCGGGGGTTTCAACACCGCCACCGCCGCGACAACGACTTCCAAGGACGTTCCCAATGGCTGACCTCTCCGCCGAAAATTTCGAAATCAGCGCCGAAGCAGAGGCTGACGCCAAGAAGGGCGCCCGGCTGGAAGCGCGCTGGAAGTGGCTGCGCCGGCTTGGCATCGCGGTCGCCGTGATCGCCGCCGCTATCCTGCTCTGGTACCTGCTGATCGGTCGCAACCATGTCAGCACCGATAACGCCTATGTGAATGCAGAGATGGCGCAGGTCACTCCGCTGATTTCCGGGCAGGTCATCGCTGTCCACGTCAAGGACACGCAGGCTGTGAAGCAGGGTGACATCCTGCTGGAGATCGATCCCACCAACGCCCGCATCGCCGTGGCGCAAGCCCAGGCAGACCTTGCCGAGGCGCGTAGGCGGTTCCGCCAGACGGTGGCGACAAGTTCCGCCCTTTCAGCGCAAGTCGCCGCGCGTGGTGCCGACATTTCCTCCGCTCAGGCGCAGCTCACCACGGCTCGCGCCGAGCTCGACAAGGCGCGCATCGACTTGCAGCGGCGCCAGAACTTGGCCGAGAGCGGCGCGGTTTCGGGTGAGGAACTGACCTCTGCCCGCAAGGCTTATGCCGCTGCACAGGCGCAGCTTGCCGCCGCCAACGCCAGCGTGACACAGGCGCAGTCGACTCGCGTTGCTGCACAGGGCGATCTGGCGGCGAACGATGCTCTGGTGCATGGCTCTACCGAAGATACCGATCCGGGCGTGCTTACCGCCAAGGCAAAGCTTGAGGCAGCTCAGCTTGATCTAGACCGCACGGTCATTCGCGCGCCGGTCGACGGTGTCGTTGCCAAGCGGCAGGTGCAGCTGGGCCAGCGCGTGACGCAGGGTTCGCCGGTCATGACGGTGGTTCCGCTGACGCAGGTCTTCGTCGATGCGAACTTCAAGGAGCGGCAGCTTCGCCGGGTGCGTGTCGGCATGCCGGCCAAGGTTACCGCCGACCTCTATGGCAGCAGCGTAGTCTATGACGGCAAGGTCGCCGGGCTTTCGGGCGCGACCGGATCGTCAATGGCGCTGATCCCGGCCCAGAATGCCACGGGCAACTGGATCAAGGTGGTCCAGCGCCTACCCGTGCGCATAGAGCTTGACCCCAGGCAGCTGAAAGAAAATCCGTTGCGGGTGGGCCTGTCCACCGAAGTCGAGATCGACCTCTCGAGCAACTGATCCATACCATGGCCAGCAACCCCCTTGCGCAGTACGCGCTCTTAACCCCGCAACGACGGATGCTGGCCGGTTTCGTGCTGGCTCTCAGCAACTTCATGGTGGTGCTTGACCTCACCATCGCCAACGTCTCGGTGCCGCACATTGCCGGCAACCTTGGTATCACGCCGGAGCAGGGAACGTGGGTTATCACGTCCTATGCCGTGGCAGAGGCGATCTGCGTTCCGCTGACCGGATGGCTTGCCCTGCGCTTTGGCACGGTGCGGGTTTTCATCGCTGCAATGTTCGGCTTTGGGCTCTTCTCGATGATGTGCGGCCTTTCGCCAACACTGGGAATGCTGGTCGTAATGCGCATCGGTCAGGGCATGTGTGGTGCGCCGCTGATGCCTTTGTCGCAGACTTTGATGTTACAGGTGTTCCCGCCCGAAAAGCGAGGGATGGCGATGGGCCTTTGGGCGATGACGACGCTGCTTGGCCCGGCCTTTGGCCCGATCATCGGCGGGTTCATCAGCGACAATTTCTCGTGGCACTGGATATTTCTGATCAACATCCCGATTGCGCTGGGCTGTACCGTCGCGGCGCGCTTCCTGCTGACGCCGCTGGAAACGGAGACGCGCAAGCTGCCAATCGACGCCATCGGCCTTGCGCTGTTGGTGTTCTGGATCGGCAGCCTTCAGATCATGCTCGACATTGGCCGAGACCATGACTGGTTCGGCGATATCAAGATTGTCGCGCTGGCGGTTATGGCGGGCCTGGGCTTCCTGGTCTTCGTCATCTGGGAACTGACCGAAGAGCACCCGGTAGTCGATCTGCGTGTATTCCGGCATCGCGGTTTCACTACCGGCGTAGTGACGTTGGCGCTGTGTTTTGGCGCCTATTTCGCCAGTATCGTCGTGATCCCGCAGTGGCTGCAATTGTCCATGGGCTATACGGCAACTCAGGCGGGATTGGTCACCGCATTCACTGCGATGAGCGCACTGGTCACCTCGCAAATCGCAGCACGTTTCATGGGCAAGGTCGATCCTCGCCTGATGATTTCCGGGGCCGTTGCGTGGCTGGGCATCATGTCCCTGTGGCGCATGGGATGGACCAGCGGCGCCGATTTCTGGTCGCTTTCCTATCCGCAGATCCTGCAGGGCTTTGCCATGCCGTTCTTCATGATCCCGCTAACGACGGTGTCGCTCGCTGCCGTGCTGCCAGAGGAAACTGCGTCTGCAGCAGGCCTTCAGAACTTCCTGCGGACCATGGCCATCGCCGTGTCCACCTCCATCGCCCTTACCGTGTGGGGCAACAACCAGCGCGTCGCCACGAACGAGCTTGTTTCAAAGCTCCAGCCGGCAGACACACAGGCGCAACTGGCGAACGCGGGGATGTCGGCCGATCAGGCGCGCGGGGTGATTGGCAACCTTGTAGACTCAGAGGCCATCACGCTGGCGGTGAATCATACCTTCTTGATCGCGGCCATCGTGCTGTTCGTCGCTGCTGCCCTGGTGTGGCTCGCACCGCGTCCCAAAGGGCCGGTGGACACATCGGCGGCGCACTAAGCTACAATCCAAGCCCGGCGAGCGACCGCTCAATCGTCTCGCGCGCTGCCGATGGCGCAAACGGGAACGCGGTGAGGTAATCGCGGGCGGAAAGATGCGGATCGCTTTGCCGCGCCGCACCCAGCCAGCGTGCAGCATCCTCTGCCCGCCCAGCAAGTGAGGTCGCGATCGCGGCGGTCAGGGCGATATGCTTATGTGCTCCGGGAGAGCGCGCGGCGCGGTCGGCAAGGCCGGCTGCCTCTTCGTGGTTGCCGCGCGCAATATGGGTGAGCGCCATCGTGGCGAGCATGGCATAGCGCATCGGATCAAGCGGGCTGAGTTCAAGCGCCAGCCGCGCATCGTGCTCTCCCGCGTCGGCATTGCCGCACAGGGTGCTGGCAATCGCGCGCGAATAGATACCCTGCGCATAGTTGGGCGAAAGCGCGGTGGCGCGGTCCAGCCACGACAGGCAGTCTTGAAGATCGCCATGCAGCCACATCGAACGGCCCATATTGAAGTGGCAGAAGGGATCGAGCGGATCGCGCTGCAGTGCCTTCTCCGCCAGCGTCCGGGCTGCCTCCACCTGTGTTGCACGGTCCGGGACATAGTTGAGGAATGCGTTCTGGAAGCTGGCGAAGGATAGCCCGGCATAGGCGCGGGCGAATTCAGGATCGCGTTGGACTGCCTGCTCGAACATCCGGGTGGCGAGTTGGTTGTCGGTACGGTTGAAGCGCAGCGCATGTTCCAGTCCGACGTGATAGGCCGACCACGCGTCAAGCTCTCCCAGCGGGTGCGTTCGTGCCTCCCGCGCCTCGTTGAGCGGTATCCGGACCTCCAGAGCCGCGACGACGTTGGCGGCGATCTCGTGCAGCAGTTCACGCACGCGCCCGAAGGTATCGGTATAGCTTTCCGCCCAGATGACGCCCGCCGTTTCGGTCTCGACCAGTTCGACCGCGACGGTGATGGCATCGCCGGTCAGGGTAACGCTGCCCGTCAGGCAATACCTTACACCCAGAGCCGTGCCGACTGCCCGGCAATCGACTCCGGGTGAGCGAAAGCGAAATGTCGATCCTCGCGCGATGACGAACAGCCAGCGAAGCCGTGCAAGGTCGGCGATCAGCTCATCGGCCAGCGCATCGGCGACGAACCCGTGTGCGGTTCCGCCGCCTCCCAACCGGAAGGGCAGGACGGCGATGGACGGCCTGCCTTCGCGGCGATCCGGTCGCGGCTTTTCGGCACCCGGCTCCGGCGTCCGGGGCGCGGCATGGGGGCGTACAAATTCCACTTGGCCAACAAAGCGGACGCCCCGGCCGTGGATTGTACGGACCAGGCGCTGCTGCTTGCCATCGTCGCCCAACGCCTGCCGCGCGGACTTTATGCGCGCGGCGATGGCGGAATCGGAAATGAACCGGCCATTCCAGATCTTCTCGACGATCTCATCCTTGCTGATGAGGCGGTCGGGGTTCGATGCGATCAACAGCAGTAGTGACAGGACCTGCGGTTCGACAGCGACGCCTACGCCGTCCCGGCGCAGTTCAAAGCGGGCCGGGTCAAGCTCGAAATCTTCGAAACGGTATGTGACGGCGTCGGGAGAAGGCAAGTCGATCAACTCTCCATGAATTATTCACGCGGTCTTCAAGCTTGGCCCGAAAGCATCGGTTATTGCTCCCTCATCAGGCCAGCAGGTCTGACTATTAGCACAAGGAATGAGACGATGCCGCTTGTTACTATCGATGTCATCAAGGACGTTTTTACCCCCGCTGAAAAGCGCCAGATCATCCACAATGTCACCGAAGCCATGATCGCGGTCGAGGGTGAGGCAATGCGCCCCGTTACCTGGGTGCGGATCATGGAAGTCGAGCAAGGCGACTGGGGTATTGGCGGGAAGCTGCTCGGCGCGGCCGATGTGCATGCGATGGCGGGCAAGCAGACGGAACCCGCCTGAGCCGCAGCTTTTGGCAGGAAGGAGACCCTGCGTTGATAATCGGCGCGGGGTCTCGTTGCTGTTCAGTCGGCCGGCGGAATATCGCGATGGGTAATAATCCGGTCGCGGGCGGCGCGGATGTCTCCCGCTTCTATCTGCAGCTTCAGCCGTTCCCGGTCGCGGGCGCGGAACATATCCTCTGCCCGGTTGATCTGCTCAAGGTTCACGCCAGTATCCTCAAGGGCTAGCCGGGCCATCTTGATCGCTGATTCCAGCACTTCGCGCACGACGCGCTTGGCCGGCGTGGGCTTCAAGCGAACGAGCGCCCGGCGATCATAGGCGCGGACATATATTCCCGCATTCGGGAACGCCCCTCCCACGCCTTCGATCAGATCGGGGCTGATCTGGTCCCCGTCCATGCAGAACATGATCAGCTCTGCCTCCGCCGCACCGGCCTGCCGCAGCATGTCGATGCGCGTGCCGTCACCGAAATAGACCTTCGCGCCGAAGTCTTCAGCGATGTCGATCATCTCTATATCGGTGTCGATCAGCGTGACCTCCACGTCGCTGGCGATCAGCATTTGCGCCACGGTCTGGCCAAAGCGGCCATAGCCGACAATGATCGCATTGGCGCCGTCGGCGCTAGGTCCCTCACGCTCGCCCCCGACTTGCTCCGGCTCGTCGCGGAAAGGCTTGCTCAGCGCCATCAGGAAAGGCGTGGTGGCCATGGAAAGCGTGACGATCGCGCCGAACAGGCTCGCGGCGTCGGGGTCGATCAGATAGGCGTTCTGGGCCTGGGCGAAGAGGACGAAAGCAAATTCGCCGCCCTGACTCAGCAGCAGGCCCAGGGCGAGTGCGCCGCGCCATGTCATGCGGAAGGCCAAGCCGATAAGGAAAATCACGGCAGTCTTTATCGCGATAAGTCCCAGCGCCATCGACATGACGAACAGCGGGCGCATGGCGATTGCTTCAAGGTTCAGCATCATGCCGACACTGAGGAAGAAAAGGCCAAGCAGGATCGAGCGGAACGGTTCGACGTCGGCTTCCAGCTCATGCCGATAGGGTGAATCCGCCAGCATCACGCCCGCGACAAAGGCGCCCAGCGCGGTGGACAGGCCAAAGAACTCCATCACCGCGCCAGAGGCCATGACAGTGAACAGCGCGGCGACGACGAACATCTCGCGCTCGCCAAGGTTGCCGATCAGGCGGAACAGGGGGCGGATCAGGAAACGCCCTGCCGCGATCAGGCCGACGAGGGCGATTGCGGTGTAGATCGCCAACAGCCATCCCGGCGGTCCCTCTGCGTCCGCCGGGTTACGGCTCATGGCAGCGATGATGGTGATTAGCGGGATGATCGACAGATCCTGGAACAGCAGGATGGCAAAGGCGCGCTCACCAAAAGGGGTTCGCAGTCGCCCTGAGGACTGCAGCATCGGGAGCACCTGTGCAGTCGATGAAAGGGCAAGCGGCAGGCCGAGGGCAAGTGCAGCATAGATGCTGAACTGCGTGGTCAGCGCGATCATGGCGGTAATGGCAAGGCCGCAGGCGGTCACTTGCAGCAGGCCGAGGCCGAATATGTCGCGCTTCATGCGCCACAGCCGTGCCGGGTTCAACTCCAACCCGACGATGAACAGCAGCAGAATGATGCCCAGTTCCGCGACATCGAGCTTTTCCGTCGCGCCCGTAACCAGATTCAGCACGTGCGGGCCCACGACGGCACCTGCCACCAGGTAGCCCAAGGTCGCACCCAGTCCAAGTCGCCGGAAAACAAGCACGAAGGCGAGGGCAAAGCCCAGCAAAAGAAACCCATCGTGCAGCAGTGAATTATGGTCCATCGGACGGGCCCCTTACCTTGGGGTATTGTGTAACCCAGATGCTGGTAGCTACAACCCGCCTTTCTTGTTCGTCTGCTCCGGCTTTACTTCCTCCGCTGCCAAACCCCCGCCGGTGCATAGGGCAAACCAACGTCGCGCAGCCCCAGCACGCCGGCTCGAGCATTCTTGATGTCAAACACTGCGCTCACGGCGGGCAGCGCCGTCATGATGTCCCAGTCGTGGTTCACCCAGTGCTTGGGCGGGGTGAAGCGAATCCGGGTATCGACGTTGGGATCGCCGTCTATGGTCAGGTGGTACTGGTCATCGTCGATGTCCCAGCCTTCGGCCAGCTTCTTGGTCAGGTACCAGACGACCGTGAGTTTCACGACCGTCTTGCCGCCAACCTTGCCCTCCCAGCCGCCGCGCAGGGCCGCGTTTGTGCCTTGCTCCATGCAGAACCAGCCCAGATCGACCTTCTCCGCTGCCGTGGCGTATTCACAGAAGAAGGTGATATCCTCGAATTCATATTCCAGCGCGTCGCCTATGCGCTGGACGGCATCGCGGAACAGGATGAGCCAGGCGCGGGCACGCTCCATCAGTTCGGGCGTTGAGCCGCCAGCCTCTCCCATGCCGAGGAATCCCCAGGTCTCCACCGATTCATAGACCGAGCAATCCGCCGACTCGACCAGTGAAATCGATTCCACATCGCGGCAAACTGCGGTCAAAGCGGCCGTTATGGCGTTGATCCAGCCAGGGTTGATGCCGGTAATGTAGATGGAACTGTTGCCGCGCTTGCAGGCAGCGTCCAGTTGCTCCTTCACCTCCCCCTGAACGCCGCCGACGTTGAGGAACAGGTTGGTGCTGATAACGTCCATGCCGTTTTCCAGCAGTCGGATGGCGTGGGAAAGGTCGGCGTTGAAGGGGGTGTAGAATACCGTGTCGGCCTTCAACGCGATCAGGGCGTCGATGTCGTCCGTTGCCAGTACGCCGGTATCGGGTCGACCGCAGAGCGAGCCCGCATCCTTGCCCGCTTTGTCCGGCGAATGGGCGAAGACGCCGACCAGTTCCAGCCGGGGATCGTCGAGAACGGCCCGCATCGTATGTTTGCCGACTTTGCCGGTGTTCCATTGGATTACGCGCAGCTTTTCCATCGTGCCTCTCCCTCGCCGGCGATGCTCGCCCGTCGTGTTGGCAAATGCTGTACGGTAGTTCAGCAAAAGGCAAGCGCCGCGATGACCTCTCCAGCCGCGTTTGAATCCCATGCAGGCAAAATGAGTTGGCTTGCCTTCTGAGCTACCTTCGCTCACAACGGCGGGTGTATCCGGTCGCGGGTCGCCGGGGAGAATGGAGAGGTAAAAAAGATGAAGATGACAGGCGAGCAGCACGTAGCTGCATCCCGTCAGCGCGTGTGGGAGGCTTTGAACGACCCCGAAGTTTTGCGCCAAAGCATCCCCGGTTGCCAGTCCCTCGACAAGGAGGGTGACGACCGATTCATTGCCGTCGCTGAAGTGAAGATCGGGCCTATCGGCGCGCGGTTCAAAGGCGATGTCTCGCTGTCGGATCTTGATGCGCCGAACGGCTATACCATCACCGGCAAGGGCAACGGCGGCATCGCCGGCAGCGCCAAGGGCGCGGCCAAGGTGCGGCTGAGCGATGCAGCAGGCGGCGGAACCACGGTGTCCTATGACGTCGATGCCGAAGTCGGCGGCCGCATGGCCCAGCTTGGCGGCCCGATCATCGACGCGACGGCAAAGCAGCTGGCGGGCAAGTTCTTCGCCAAGTTCGGTGAAGTGGTGAGCGGTCAGGGTGCCGCAGGTGCGGCTCCCGCGGTGGCGGAAGTATCGCAGGCCGCCGCGCCAGTGGCAGGTGCGGCACCCGTTGCGGCTCGCACGGTGTCGGCATCGCCCGGCGGATTTCCTTGGGCGTGGGCAGTGGCCGTCGCGGTGGCGATTCTCGGCGGCTTCCTGCTGGGACGCAGCGATGCTGCCGAATGGTGGACGGTCGTGATGATCGTTCTGGCCGTCATCACTGCTGGCGCAGGTTACGAAAGCGGCCGGCGCAGCGGAGGCAGGGCATGAAGCCCGCCCCGTTTGACTATGTCGCCCCTGCCAGCATCGAGGAGGCCTGTTCCATCCTCGCCGAAGCAGGCGGAGGCGCTACAATAATCGCTGGCGGGCAGACGCTCATGCCGCTGCTCAACCTGCGGATGAGCCAGCCTTTCATCCTCGTCGACATCAACCGGATCGAGGCGCTCAAAGGTGTTTCCCGCGTCGGTAACGCCACTCGCGTCGGACCCGCCACGCGTCAGGCCGATGCTCTTGCCAGCGAGCAGCTAGCCCGCGACCTGCCGGCCTTCGTCAAGGCGCTCAGCCATGTGGGCCACTACCAGACGCGCAATCGCGGCACTGTCGGCGGCTCCATCGCGCTGGGCGAACCGGCGGCGGAATTGCCTGCCACGGCGGTTGCATTGGGTGCGACTATCGAGGTCACCTCGGTCCGCGGGGTTCGCCGCATCCCGGCTGACGAATTCTACGTTGGTCCCTACATGACATCGATTGAGCCCGACGAACTGGTGACGAGCATCGAATATCCGGACTGGCCACAGGGTCACATAGTCCTGTTCCGTGAAGTGGCGCAGCGGCCGGGCGACTTTGCACTCGTCGGCATGGTCGGCGCGCTCGCTGTTGAAAGCGGCAAGATCACCCGCGCCGGTATCGCATGGCTCGGCATGGGGCCGACGCCGATCAAGGCGCGACAGGCCGAGGCCGCGCTTGTCGGCCAGCAGCTTTCTGGCATCGATGCGGCCGCCGTGGCGGCGCTCGCTGTGGCGGACACCGCACCTTTCGACGATCACCATGCCAGCGCCGAATACCGCCGCACTGTCGGCCGGCGCATTTTCGAGCGCACGCTTCGCGAAGCGCTCGACCTGAGGGAGGCCGCATGAGCGAGCACCGTATCGAACTGACCGTCAACGGCCGCAAGCACGCGGCGACGGTTGAAGCACGCACCAGTCTTGGTGAATTCCTGCGCGAGGATCTGGGTTACACCGGCACACACCTTGCCTGCGAACATGGCGTCTGCGGCGCCTGCACAGTTACGGTCGACGGCAGGGCAATGCGATCGTGCCTGATGCTGGCCGTTCAGGCCGAAGGGGCGGAAGTCATCACTATTGAAGGGCTCGCCGAACAGGACGGCACGATGAGCAAGGTCCAGCAGGCGATGCGCGACAACTATGGCCTGCAGTGCGGCTTTTGCACGCCTGGCATCCTGATGACGTTCACCGCGATCACCGCCGGCGACGCCAAGCCCAGCGAGCAGGACATGGAGGCGGCAATGTCCGGCCACATCTGCCGCTGCACCGGCTATCAGGGTATCCGCCGCGCGATCCGCCAGATCGTTGCCAATGGCGCAGGAGAATCCGCATGAACATGCCCGCATTCCGCGCCCAGCAGATCATCGGCAAGCGGATGCCGCGCAAGGAAGACGGCCGCCTGCTGACCGGCAACGGCCAGTTTGTCGACGACGTTCGCCTGCCGGGGATGCTGCACGTCGCCTATGTCCGATCGACCGTGGCTCGCGGTGTGATCACGGGCATAGACATGGACGCCGCGCTCGAAGTGCCTGGCGTCCATGCGATCTACACGCAGGACGATTTTTCAGCCGTACCACTTACCCTGCTCAACTTCTTTCTTACGCCAATCGATTCCCCCGTCACTCTCCTGGCAAATGGCCGCGTGGCCTGTGTCGGCGATCCCATCGCGATGGTAATCGCCGAAAGCCGGGCGATCGCGGAGGACGCTGCCGCATTGGTAGAAGTATCCATCGACGAGGAAGACCCCGTCATCACCCTCGCCGACGCGCGCGGCGGACCGCTCGTCCACCCCGAGCGCGCGGAAAACATCGCGCAGGAAATGGGCGACGAGGACGTGGATGAAGGCGTGCAGGAGGCGCTGGAGAAGGCTGCCCATGTCATCACCCGCACCATCCGTCACCAGCGGATCGCTCAGTCTACGATGGAGGCGCGGGGATGCGTTGCCTCGCCCAGCGGCGCCGAAGAGATGACCATCTATATCAGCTGCCAAAGCCCGCACATGGTGGCACGCTATGTATCGATGGCAATGAACATGCCGCAGGAGGCCATCCGCGTCATTGCCAAGGACGTTGGCGGCGCCTTCGGCCTCAAGAACATCCCCTGGCGCGAGGAAATCGCGGTTATCGTCGCGGCCAAGCTGTTCGGCCGCCCGCTGAAATGGGTTGAGGATCGCTTTGAGGCTCTCACGGCATCGAGCCATGCGCGCGAACAGGAAATCACCCTGACCGTCGGTTTCGATGCAGAGGGCAGGCTGCTGGCCGGGCACTCCGACTATCACAGCAACAACGGCGCCTGGCCGATGGGTGAGGACTGCAACATCGCGGTCCATATGTTCATGTGGCCCGCCTACAAGATGCCTGCCTACAGCTTCCACACACGCGGCTGGTACACCAACACGATGGGCCTTGGCGGCTATCGCGGACCTTGGGCTATGGAGTCGCTGATCCGAGAAGTCGTGCTCGACGCCGCGGCACGGGAAATCGGCATCGACCCTATCGAAATTCGCCGCAGGAACCTGATCCGCCTGTCGGACCAGCCCATGACCTCGACCCTCGGCATCCAGGTCGATGACATCACTCCGGCCGAATGCCTCGACAAGCTGGTAGCGCATCTCGACGTGCCGAAGTTCCGCAAGGAGCAGGCAGAGGCGCGCAAGCAGGGCCGTTACCTTGGCATCGGCTTCGCAACCTATATCGAGCCCACCGGGTCGGCAGGCTCGATGGCGCCGATGACGGGTGAACTGGCGCAGATCCGCATTGAGCCCACGGGCAAGGTGACGGCATCCCTCAGCACGCACTCCCAAGGCCACGGCACTGCCACGACCATGGCACAGGTCATCGCTGACCGGCTGGGTGTCCCGTATGAGGATGTCTCAGTTTTCGAAGGTGATTCCACCATTGGCGGCTTCGCTCCAGGTGCGGCGGGCAGCCGTCAGGGGATCATCGGCGGCGGCGCCTGCTGGAAGACCGCGGAATTGCTATCGGACAAGGTGAAGCGCGCCGCGGCCCACCTCTACAACGCCAATGTCGATGCCATCAGCATCGTCGATGGCATCATCCACATCGAAGGCGCTCCCGAAATGAGCCGCCCGCTGCGTGAAGTTGCGGAGATCGCCTATGGTGAGCCGCATCGCCTGCCGCCGGGCCTCGATGCCGGGTTGGAAGCGCAGTACCGCTATCAGCCGCCTCCGATGACCATGACCAGTGCGGCCCATAGCTGCATTGTCGAGGTCGATGCCGAAACCGGCTTCGTGAAGATCCTGCGCTGGGTTTCGGCAGAGGACTGCGGCACCGTCATCAATCCGGGCGTCGTCGAAGGCCAGATAGCAGGCGGGCTTGCCCAGGCCATCGGCCAAGTCCTACTGGAGGAAATGCCCTATGACGCGCGTGGCAATCCGCTTGCCGCGACGTTCAAGGACTACCTGATGCCGACGATTTCGGACGTGCCGGACTTCGAATACCTGCACGCCAACACGCCATCACAGACTGTCGGCGGCATGCGTGGTGTGGGTGAGGGCGGGGCGATCATCGGCCCGCCGACAATCGTCAACGCCATCGCCGACGCGCTGGCGCCCTTCGGTGAAATCGGGCTGACGCTGCCGCTAACGCCTTCGCGGATTCTCGATGTGATCGAGGGGCGGGATATCTCAGGCCACACGACGCATCAGGAGACTCCGACCGAAGCTCCCGCAGCTGCGCCTGTCTCACCCGAGGCACCCGCTGCTCCGGCCGGCGAAGCGAAGATCGACGGGGCGTGGGACATCGTCATGTCGACGCCGATGGGCCCGCAGCAGATGACCGCCCACTTCCGCACCGATGGCGACAACCTAAGCGGTGAACTGGTCAGCCCCGAAGGTTCGCAGGGCTTTACCGGGAAGGTTGAAGGCAACCGGCTGAAGTTCGACCTTGCGGTCGAAAAGCCGATGAAGATTACGCTGAAGTATGACATCACCATCGAAGGCGATGCCCTTACCGGCAAGGCCAAGATGGGCATGTTCGGCTCTGCCAAGCTGAAGGGTGAGAGGGTCGGTTAGTTTGCCGTCTGCCTGACGAAGGACACAAATCCGGCGAGGAAATCCCTCAGCCGGTCGCGTGTCCCATCGTCGGTCAGTTTCCCGTCTTTATCGAACAGGCCGGGCGCCCGCGAAGCCATCAGCCTGCCGCCAAACCACTGCTTCGTGCCAAGCGTTCGCAGCACGGATAGCCATGCGTCCTGGGCAAGGATTGTCCCGAAGCCACCCGGCGATGCTCCGATTACCGCGAAGGGCCGGTCGCCGAATACCTTGCCGATGTCTGCAGGTGGGCGAGATGCCCAGTCGATGGCGTTCTTGAAAACGCCGGGAATGCCGTTGTTGTATTCCGGCGTTACCAGCAGCACGCCATCGGCCGCGGCCATTGCGTCTTTCAGCGCCGTGACTGCGGGCGGCAGGCCATGATCCGCCTCCTCGTCGCCATGGTAGAGCGGGATGCCCTGGATCGAGGCGATCTCCAGCGTGGAGCCTTCGGGCATCAGGCCCACTGCTTCACGCAGTAGCGCAGTGTTGTAAGATCCTTTGCGCAGGCTGCCTGAAATACCGACGATTTTCGTCATTTGACGCTGTCCCTCAATCCTGTCCGAAACGATGGACAAGGTGGGAGTTTTTCCCGTCCGGGTCCAGCCGCCTTGCAACAAGATGGCCCGCCCCCATCCAGCCGCGCCTTGTTCACTTGCCGGAAGAAAGCCGATTTCATGGCGCATTGCGCCAAAACCAAGGGATAACCCCGTCAAATATCAGGGTCTATCCCGATATTGCAGGGCCGCGATTGCTGCCAGACTGCACCGTCAAATGCTGCGATGGTTCCATGAGAACGGAGAAGTCCCATGAGAAGAACGACCTGTGTTCGTCTGGTGGCTACCGGACTTGTATTGGCGTTGTCGTCCTCGCCCGTGCTGGCCCAGCAAACCCAGACCCCGGCACAAGAGAAGGCAAAGGCTGAAGCATCAGCTGCGGCAGCGGCCTATTCCGGTGCTGTCGAGCCGGAAGCGAGGGCGGCCCTCGACAGGATGGGGACGGCGCTTCGTCAGTTGAGCGGGTTCACGATCCACAGCGACGTGACGAGCGAAATGGTCCTTGACGATGGCCAGAAGATCCAGAGCGGCGGGACCGTGGACTTCACCGTTCAGCGGCCCAATGGCCTCAAGATCGTCATGGCCTCTGATCGTCAAAAGCGGGAAATCTATTACAACGGAAAGACGGTGACGATCTTTTCGCCAGCCCTTGGTTACTACGGGACTTTCGATGCGCCCGACACCATTGGCCTGATGCTGGATGCGGCGGACAGGAAGTTCGGGCTGGAGCTGCCGCTGGCGGACCTGTTCAAGTTCGGCACTGACCAGACAATGACAGAGCGCATCAAGTCCGGCTTCGTTGTTGGCAGTGAAACCATCGGTGGCCAGATGTGCGTGCACTATGCTTTCCGGCAGGAGCAGGTCGACTGGCAGGTCTGGATCCGCAAGGATGAAACGGCGCTGCCCTGCAAGATCGTGATTACCACGACCAGCGACACCAGCATGCCGCAATATACGTCGGTCATGACCTGGAACACGCAAGCTACGCCCGACCCGGCAACATTCAGCTTCACGCCGCCGGCTGATGCCAAGAAGATTACCGTGGCCGAAGTGAAAACGGCCGGGCAGTGAAGGAGGGAGCCATGAAGATGAGCAACAATTGGGCCATCGCCGCACTCGCCGCGACTGCCACGATCATCAGCACGGTGCCGGCCGCCGCCGTTCCCCGTGAAGCAAGCAAAGCGCCATCCGTCAACGAAGCCAATATTGACACTGCGAACCTGCAGCGCAGGGGCGGTGGAGGTGCAAGGGCTGGCGGCGCCGGCGGCGGCCATGCGGGTGGCGGTCGTGCCGCTGGCGCACACCCCACGCGTCAGGCTGGTACCGCGCACAACGTCCGGAGCACATCTGGCGCCAGCATCAACAACCACCAACGGAATGTGAACCGGAACACCAATCGCAATGTGAACCGGAACACCAACATCAACCGGGACGTCAATATCGATGTCGACCACCACGGCGGTTGGGACAACGATTGGAATGATCACTATCATCCGGTCGCTGCCGGCGTTGCCATGGGTGCCACCGCCGCCATAGTCGGCTCGATAGTGAGCCGTCCGCCGACGACGGGCTGCGTTACTACGGTCTACAATGGTATTTCCTACACGCAGTGCGGCAGCACCTGGTACCAGCCGCAATATGCGGGAACTACCGTGCAGTACATTGTGGTGAACCCACCCTATTGAGCGGGTTTAAGCCACGGTCTGGATGCCCTCGTCGGTAACCCAGGCCCGGCGCAAGCCGGGACCGGCGAGGGCCATCAGCAGCGCGGCAAGCAGGTAGAGCACCAGCGCGAAGAGCATGGAATAGCGCAGCGCCTCATTGCCATAGGTGGGCGTCAGTTCCTCCGACAGCGCGCCGAGTGCATAGATGCCTCCGCCAAGCCCGATCAGGTTGTTGATCATGAGGAAAAGGGCCGATCCCGTCGAGCGTTCTGGCGGCGTTACAAGGTGTTGCACTGCCGTCAGCACCGGTCCGAGCCACATGTAGGACAGTGCCTGCGGCACAAGGAAAAGCGCAAAGGCCAGCCACATGCTCGAACTATGGATGCCAAGGGCAAACAGGGGAACGGCGATCACAAAGGAGATCGCCGGAACCCACGCAAAAAATGCGCGGTCTTTGGAGCCCAACCGGTCTCCCAGCCAGCCGCCAAGTAGCATGCCGCCAACACCACCGATCAGCAGGACCGCGCCAATGAAGTGCGACGTCTGGACAAGGTCGAGCTCGAAGCTGCGTTGCAGCAGGCTCGGTAACCAGAAGGCCAGACCGTAACCGATCATCGAACTCATCGCCGCGCCGAAAGCCAGGAACCAGAACGAAGGTTGTCGGGCGAGCTTGGCGGCGATGACACGCAGGCTGGGAGCCTCGGGCTTTGCCGCCATGGGCACAGCCTTGCGGTCGCTGACAAGCAGCTTGAATACTGGCGCGACCAGGATGCCGGCGAAGCCAATGGCTATGAACGCGGCTCGCCAATCGACGGCGGCCGCGATGTAGGCCCCGGCCAGTACGCCCGCTGCCGACCCCAGTGGTATGCCCAGCGAATAGATGGACAGCGCAAGGGCACGCTTGCGGCTGGGGAAATAGTCGCCGATCAGTGCATAGGATGGCGCGACACCTCCGGCCTCGCCGATGCCGACCCCAAGGCGAGCGAAGAAGATGTGCCAGAAGTTCTGGGCAACTCCGCAAAGGGCAGTGAATCCACTCCAGCAGACCAGCGAAACGGTGATCACCCAGCTTCGGCTCGTCCGGTCGGCGAGCCAGGCCAACGGAACGGCGGTAGTGGAATAGAGCAGCGCGAAGGCCACGCCGCCCAGCAGGCCCATCTCGCTGTCCGAAAGGTTGAGGTCCTGCTGGATCGGGGCCGCCAGTATCGCCAAAATCTGCCGATCGAGGAAGTTGAATACATAGACCAGCAGCAGCATTGCCAGGACGACATTGGGGCGTGACGCCTTTGCTTTCACTTGATGCGTTCCCCCCATGAGCATGGCGTGATCTATCCGACGTGGCCGCGCAGGAAAAGCTCGATCGCTTGCAGCGCGACGGGCTCATCCAGCAGTGGGGCATGGCCGCGCAACGGTACGTCGGCGTGGACGAAGGGGCCGGTATGGCGGGCCGCCATCTGCTTTACCGTTTCGAGCGACAGGAGGTCCGAAAGCTCCCCGCGCAGGACGAGAACAGGCTTTGCCGAAAGGGCGTCCCATAGCGGCCACAGGTCGGGAGGAACCGTGGCAGGCTCATCTCCCTCCACCCCTGCTGCAATGGCGGGATCGTAGGCAAAGCGGATCGTCCCGTCCGGTTCTTCGCGTCCTGTCCTGCGCGCAAATGCCATCCAGTCATCGGGGCCGAAATCGGGAAATGCCTGTCCGTTATTCGCCGCGCAGCGTGCCGCGACTTCTTCCCATGAAGAAAACGGAGCGCTGGGGCCGACGTACCCCTGGATGCGGGCAAGTCCGGCAGGGTCGATTACGGGGCCGACATCATTGAACACGATGGCTGGTATCCCGTCCGGCTGCATAACGCCCATAAGCATCGCCATGAGGCCGCCCATCGATGTGCCGATCAGGCCTGCCTTTTCGACGCTCAAATCGTCCAGCAGGGCAAACATGTCGCCTGCATAGACATCTGGCCGATAATTGCCGGGCTGAGGATCCCATGCCGACAGGCCGCGACCGCGCTGATCGGGCACGATCAGGCGGTAATGCCCCGCCAAATGCTCCACCAACGGCTCGAAATCCGCGCTGTTGCGCGTCAGCCCGTGCATCAGCAGCAGGGTGGGCCCTTCGCCCGGATATATCCGGGCGAAGAGTTCCAGGTTCCCGCAGGCGCTGCGATAGCGATGCGGTTCGAAGGCTAGGTGGTCTGTCATAGCCGGTGAGCCTTCGCTGCGTTGCGTCAGAAATTGACGGTGGCTGTCAGGACGACCGTTCGCGGATTGCCATAGAAAGCAGTGAGCGTGCCTTCTCGTCCCAATTGTGGGATCAGGTTGCCGTTGGGAGCGGTAATGAGTGCGCCGGTGACCGGGTCAACCGACATGAAGGTATAGCCAGACGTCTTGTACTCCTTGTCGAGCAGGTTCTTGCCATGAATGCCGATACTCCAGCGATCGTCGGGCGCCGTGTAGACAAGGTTTGCATCCCACAGGGCGTACCCGTCCTGATCGATGCAGGGATTGGGGATTTCAAACTGGTAGGTCTTGCTGCGATAGGAAAGCGTCGTGCTGAGGTCGATGGTGCCGTCTCCCACCGGTGTCGACCATGCCAGCGTACCGCTGCCGGTCCACTCGGGCGTGTTCTGGACCTTGCGGTACTGCGCCACGTCCACCGGACCACGGCCCGGTACCTGCGTGATATACTCCTTATACTTGGCATCGATGTAGCCAAGCGAGCCGGAGTGTGTCAGCCTATCCCCCGCCGTGATGGGCACGTTTTATACCTATTTTGATTCCAAGGATGAGGTTTTCCGTGCCCTGGTAAAGGACCTTTCAACCGTGATGCGCAATCCCGATACCACGGACTTTGCGCGCCATGCCGTCGGCGATCATCATAAACTGGACAAGCTGATGGCAGATGCGGCTGCGCGCGACATCACTGCGCCAGGCTGGCTGCGCCATTTTGCAGCGCTCAAGGAAGAATATCTCGATCACATCCTTGAGGAGGAAACAGAGCAATTCGTGGAAGCCGAAAAGACGCTCAGTCCGAAGGATCAGGCCTACATGCGAAAAGTGTTCAACCGCCGCAAGAAAGCCGAAAAGGCATCAGCAAAAATAGAGAAGAAAATCGCGCTAACGCCGATTGGATAGATGCAGTCGGCATCGCCGCCATCCCGTCCGATCCGTCCCTGGCCGCTGTTAGTGACCTTGAATGTTTCGCCGACTTTCCCGACGGTGGAGGCCGAATTTCCGTTCTCTATTAGCGGCCATCCGTTCACGCGCTCCGCGAATGAATATCAGCCGGAGGGCAACTCTCCCGGCGCCGGGAGAGTTGCTGTTAACTTTGCCTGGCGTGAAATTTCTGTCGCTCAGGAAGTTCATCGAAAGACGGCTCATACCCGTTTAACTCGTAAAGATCTCTGATAACTGGGTAAATTCGCTTTTCCTTGTAGATTACATGGGCGTGGCGACCGTCGCGGAATAGTCCTCTTATTCGGCGTGCAGTCCTACGGTGCATCTAAAACAATGTGACGGCGAACATCGCGCCGCTCACTGATGCTGCCATGAGGCAGCGTAAAAGATAGTGATTGATCCTGCGCATGTCGGCCTCCTTGGCCGCCTGCAGGCACCCCCCCGGAACGTCAGAAGTTGATCATTCCTTCGCCATCTTAAAATGGACCCATATAATTTATGCTGCAAGTGCGAAAAGCACCGCTTCGTTTGCGCAGAACGCACATGACGGGAATATTGCCTGAATATCTATATGATTTTTGCCGAATATTCAGAAATAACGCAGATTACAATCGTGGGGTCAATGACACAACCCTGATGCTTTCCTCGAGCATATACCACGCTGAGGAAGAGGGAAGTCCGGTAATCATCCAAGTGCTGGGCCTTGCCCTCTCTTAATCCGCTCGTTTGGGACATTCAATTTAGACAGAGTTGTCATGGAGGGTCAGGCGAGTTGAGGAACGAAGGGCAGCTTTCTTGCCGCTACGCCCCAAACCTGCCTGTCCGGACCCGCCGACCATGCGGCCGTAGGCTATCGAATAGGGCCGCACTAAAAGCAGTCTTTTGTTCAGCTATTTGGAATGCCCCACAGCACCCGGCACGAATGACTTATGCCGGATGCTTGAGGTTCAAGGCCTCCTGGCGAAGCGTTAGCGCGTTCTTGCGGGGCTTTGGATGACCAGTTCGCTCGCAATTTGCGGCTGCCCTGACTTGGCGCGTTCGATGGCCGCGGTGATCTGCGGCCGCGCGGCTTTGTAGGTAAGGTCACTGCAGGACGGCGACGACCCAAGCCCATACTGACTGTATGGGGATCGTCCATAGGCCTGAGCGCAGACGTTTTCCGAGGCACGATGTACGCGAGCTTTCAGCGTCTGCTGCTCCGACCAATGGCGCAAGTCGAGATCGGTGTAGTTCACTGCTTGCTGAATCACCGGCTGACCTTCGACGATCACCGGTTCCTGCGCCGCCAGCGGAGCCGTAACTAGCGGGGCCGCAAGCACGAACGGCAGGCGGACAATGACAGACTTCGTAAACATGGCACGTCCCTTCGTGTTTGGCTGTTCACAATGGCTATTGGAACACTGCCAGTATCGCGCCCGCCGGCCTGCTTCGCGACACGCAAACAGTGACGAAACGGTGATGATCCGATAACCGTCCGGTGATTTTTTTCGTCCAGTTCCCGGAGCCTTGGCTACCTGCAGCTCGAACCGTTGGTGAAGTTGCGCGGTGGCGCAAACAGGCGAACAGCGATAGACTGTCGGCATGGAAGCAGCGGACTTCCCATCGCCACGCCGCGCCGCGCAGGATCTGACCCGTGTGGAGGGATTTGCGCTGGGACCGCTCATGGTTGATCCGCCCTCGCGCCGGGTCAGCGCCGGGGGGCGCAGCGAAATGCTCGAACCACGAGTCATGCGCGTGCTGGTTGCCTTCGGCGAAGCCAGGGGCAAGGTGCTGTCGCGCGATGATCTGATCACTCTGTGCTGGGACGGGGTGGTGGTCGGCAACAACGCGATAAACCAGACAATCTCGCGGCTGCGGCATGTGTTCGACGACCTGAGTGGCGGCGCAGTGCAGCTGGAGACGATCACCAAGGTGGGTTTCAGGCTAGTTTATAGGCAGTCGGCGGCTGAAGCGGTGTCATCGCCGGCACCGGAACCGGTGGCAAATTCTTCCGCCAACGCGGAATCCCCGTTCTGGACGCGGAAAATGACGCGGCGGGCCGCGGCGGGCGGAATCGTTCTGCTTGGCGGCGGCCCGCTGGCCTATGCCGTTTTGGACAGTCCCGCCCGGCATGTCCCTGACCCGCGCGCGCGCGATCTCTATCAACGCGGGCAGGTACAACTCAAGGCTTGGGAGCTCGGCTCGATTCGCCAGGCTATCGCTTTCAACAAGCAGGCGGTAGCGCTCGACCCAGAATATGCCGACGCTTGGGGAGCTTTGGCGATCTCATACGTCCACGGGCTCGACGGCCTCACCGCGGAAGCGAAAGCCGCATATCCCCGCTTGGTTCGTTCGGCGGCCGAGCAAGCTTTGGCCCTCGACCCCGACCAGGCCGAAGCGCATTTCGCGCTCGCCATTCCCGATCCGCATTACCGGCGCTGGTTCGCTCACGAGCAAGGGCTGCGCCCGCTGGTGCGCCGTTTTTCCAACTATTGGTACGGCCATACCCAGCTCGGAATACTGCTACTGGATGTCGCACGGTACGAAGAGGCGATCGTCTCCTTGCGCCGCGCGCGCGAGATCGACCCAATGGTGCCGATCACCTGGGGCCGGCTGGCACAAGCCCTGCAAGCGGCAGGCCGCGACCAGGAGGTCGACCTCGTGCTCGACGAGGCGCTGGCGCGCTGGCCCGAGCATGTCCACCTTTGGGTGGCCCGTTGCTCGCTGTTGATTGAAGGGCGACGCTTCACCGAAGGTGCCGCTTTCTGTCGCGATCCCACCCGCCGGCCGATGAAGCTGCCCGAGGAAGTCTGGCGATCCAACGAGGGCTTGGCCACGGCGCTGGCGACGGGGGAGGGCGCCGAGATGGTCGCTAAACTGGCCCGCAGCGCTCTATTCGCGAAACCCGGTTACTATGGATTGCCCATAAGCTGGCTGGCAGCTCTCGGCGCGGTCGAACAGGCGTTCGACGCGCTAGAAGCCTATTACTTCGGCGGCATGTTCGCCGGAACGCATTACCCGCCGCCGGGGCCATTCGACAAGCGCCCGAACTTCCATCTGTTCAGCACATATATACTGGAACATCGTGAACATTCTCGGTTCAAGGCCCTGCTCGAACGCAGCGGGCTCGAGGACTACTGGCGCAGGAGCCGCACTCAGCCCGACTTCCGGCGGGCCTAATTGGTTATCGAAGCTTTTGCCGATGCCGAACGCTCGCCCCTAACCGCCCGGGGGGGTACCTCGTCACTGACGACGCTATCACGATCGCGGCGGCCGTTGGACGCAACGAGGGTCCACGATGAACGTGCCCGACAAGTTCTAACTGCTGGACCAAGTGTTGACGCCGCCCCTTGTCGAATAGTTCAAGCGGAGGACCTTCGACCGGAATGAAGCATCCGCCGAATGACCGGTTTTCGCCTGGAGTTTCCTGAAAGCAGACAGTCCGGACACCCCGACATACCGAACTTTGGCTAAACAGTCCTCGTCACACAGCCAACAGCCTTGCATCGCGGTATGCTGCAG
>JBEVKC010000036.1:0-4714 GCA_040509895.1 Novosphingobium sp.
CGGATCACGCCGTTTTCGCGGTCCGTATCCAGTTCTTCCCAGCGGGCGGATTGGCTGAAGGCCGTTTGCGTGGGCACGCCGCCGGGCGCGGCACGGTAGAAATTGCGGACCTCTTCGCTGTTGGTGCGGCCAATGTCCCAGCGTGCCAGCGCATCTGCCATCGTAGGGGCGTGGACGGTCGGCAGCGAGGAATCTACAAGGCCCGCGCGCTCAAGTTCGCCAAGGATCGACATGATGCCGCCCGCGCGGTGGACGTCTTCCATATGTACGTCATCCTTGGCCGGCGCGACCTTGCAGAGGCACGGCACGCGGCGCGAAAGCCTGTCGATGTCGGCCATGGTGAAATCGATGCCGCCTTCCCACGCAGCGGCCAGCAGGTGAAGCACGGTGTTGGTTGAGCCGCCCATGGCGATGTCGAGGCTCATGGCATTTTCGAAGGCCTTGAAGCTGGCGATGCCGCGCGGCGTGGCGGTAACATCGTCCTGCTCGTACCAGCGTCGGGCAAGGTCGACGATAAGGTGCCCAGCCTCACGGAACAGCCGCTCACGGTCAGAATGGGTGGCCAGCGTGGAGCCGTTGCCCGGCAGCGACAGGCCCAGAGCCTCGGTCAGGCAGTTCATTGAATTGGCCGTGAACATGCCAGAGCAAGAGCCGCAAGTCGGGCACGCCGAACGCTCGACCGCCGCTACTTCCTCGTCGGAATAGCTTTCGTCAGCAGCCACAACCATCGCGTCGACCAGATCGACTGCGCGTGCCGCGCCCTTCATCACGACCTTGCCGGCTTCCATCGGCCCGCCGGAAACGAAAACCGCGGGGATGTTCAGGCGCATCGCTGCCATCAGCATACCGGGCGTGATCTTGTCGCAGTTGGAGATGCAGACCATCGCATCGGCGCAGTGCGCGTTGACCATATATTCGACGCTGTCGGCGATCAGGTCGCGGCTGGGCAGCGAATAGAGCATGCCCCCGTGGCCCATGGCGATGCCGTCATCCACGGCGATGGTGTTGAATTCCTTGGCAACGCCGCCCGCTGCCTCAATCTCGCGCGCGACAAGCTGGCCCAGGTCTTTCAGGTGGACGTGGCCCGGCACGAACTGGGTGAAGCTGTTCACAACCGCGATGATCGGTTTGCCGAAATCCTCATCTTTCATGCCCGTCGCGCGCCACAGGCCGCGCGCTCCGGCCATGTTGCGGCCGTGGGTGGTGGTGCGTGAACGGTATACGGGCATTTGAAGAAACCTCAGGGGACTCGTGCTATTCCTCGCCTCTACGCCGCATGGGGGGCAGTAGGAAAACAATATTTTCACCTTTGCCGCCAAGCGGGCAATAATCGGTGTTGCTTGCGGGGTGGGCGGCAATTAGCGGTCATTCGTCAACTTTCTAAGGCTGGACTGCATCCCATGACCATGAGCGTGACGACGTCCCTTCGGGGCCATGTGGCCGAGATCCGCTTTTCCCGGCCGCCGCATAACTTCGCCTCGCCTGAACTGCTGGAGAAGATCGCCGATGCCCTCGACGCGCTGGATGCCGATGCTGCGATCCGGTGCAGCGTGCTCTCGGCGGAGGGCAAGGTCTTCTGCGGAGGGGCGGATCTTGCCGGGGATGAGAGTGTCAGCGGCGATGAGGGCATGGCCGCAATCGGACAGCTCTATGTACAGGCGGAACGTATTTTCCGGCGCAAGAAGCCGATGATCGCTGCCGTTCAGGGTGCTGCCATCGGGGCGGGGCTGGGCCTGACGCTGGCTGCGGATTTTCGCGTGGCCGGGCCGGGGGCACGGTTTTCGTCGAACTTTACGCGGCTGGGGTTTCATCCGGGCTTTGGCATCACCCACACGCTGCCGAGAGTGGTCGGCGCGCAGCGGGCGGGATGGATGATGCTGTCGTCGGAGCGGGTGAAGCCGGAGGACGCTTTCGCCTGGGGACTGGCAGACCGCCTCGCGC
This sequence comes from Novosphingobium sp., assembly GCA_040509895.1. GTDB lineage: Bacteria > Pseudomonadota > Alphaproteobacteria > Sphingomonadales > Sphingomonadaceae > Novosphingobium. The sequence goes on from JBEVKC010000036.1 coordinate 1,942, forward strand.
CCGAGGGAGTGGAGACGGAGACGGCGTTCGCAATGGCGGAGGAAATCGCCACCAATGCTCCACTCGCGCTGCTGTCGGTTCGGGCGACATGGATTGGCGGATTGGCGGACAGCGTTGTTGCCACGCTGAAGCATGAACATGCCCAGCAGACACAGCTCAAGGGCACGGCCGACTATTCCGAGGGCGTTGCCTCGGTGTTCGAACGGCGCGAGGCAAAGTTCCTCGGACGGTAGGCTTTCCAAACCGGCGCTTGCCTGTATACGGCGGAATATGGTTTTGCGTATTCCTGCGAAAATTCTAGCTGCGCTGGGCGTGTTGCTGTTTTCGGTGGCGCCGTCATTCGCGCAGTCGGCCGGACCGCTGGTGCTGGCTGCGGCAAGCCTTCAGGAATCGCTCAATGCCGCAGCCGACCGCTGGGCGGCAAAGGGCCATCCGCGTCCGGTGCTGTCCTTCGCAGCATCCTCTGCCCTGGGCCGGCAGGTTGAGGCAGGGGCCAAGGCTGATTTGTTCATCTCCGCCGATGAGGAGTGGATGAACTACTTGGCCGGCAAGAACCTGCTGAAACAGGGCACGCGGGTGTCGTTCCTGACCAACAGTCTTGTGCTGGTGGCCTTGGCCAGCAGCAAAACCACGATCACCATCAGGCGCGGTTTCCCGATTGCTCAGGCGCTGGGCAACGGCAGGCTGGCGATGGCCGATCCTGCGTCTGTGCCCGCCGGAAAATACGGCAAGGAGGCGCTGACCAACCTTGGCGTCTGGCCCAGCGTTTCTGGCAAGATCGCCCGAGGCGAGAACGTCCGCGCCGCCCTTGCGCTGGTCAGCCGGGGCGAGGCGCCACTGGGAATCGTCTATGCCACCGACGCCAAGGCCGAGAAGGCAGTGAATGTGGCGGGGGTGTTCCCGGCATCCAGCCATACGCCAATCACTTATCCAGTCGCGACGCTCCGCGCATCGACGCACCGCCACGCTGAAGGTTTCCGCCGCTTCCTGATTTCTGCCGAGGGCAAAGCCGTGTTCCGCACCTTCGGTTTCGGCGCTCGCTGACCGCATGGGGGCGCTTTCCGCCGAGGAATGGGGGATTGTTGCCCTTACGCTGAAAGTCGGGATTGTGGCCGTTATTGCCACCATGCCGATTGCCTTTGCCCTTGCCTATCTGCTGGCACGGGGGCGCTTTCCTGGAAAGGTGCTGCTTGATGCGGTGATCCACCTGCCGCTTGTCGTGCCGCCGGTGGTGACGGGCTGGTTGCTGCTGCTGGCATTTGGGGCAAACGGTCCGGCGGGGCGGTTCTTTGAGCAGACCTTCGGCATAACCTTCATGTTCCGCTGGACCGGGGCGGCGCTGGCCTCTGCTGTCATGGCGCTGCCTTTGATGGTGCGGGCGATCCGGCTGTCGATTGAAGCGGTGGACCAGCGGCTCGAGGCAACCGCGCGGACGCTGGGCGCCGGGCCGTGGCGAACATTCTTCAGCATCACCATGCCGCTTGCCACGCCGGGCATCCTGGCGGGTGCCGTGCTGGGTTTCGCCCGCTCCATCGGGGAGTTCGGGGCGACGATAACCTTCGTCTCCAACATTCCGGGTGAGACTCAGACACTTCCGCTGGCGATCTACTCTGCGTTGCAAATGCCTGGGGGGGACGCCCATGTGCTGCGGCTTGCGGTGGTGTCGGTTATCCTATCTCTGGTTGCGCTGGTGGCGTCGGAGGCGCTCGCGCGCCGGGCGGGGTACGGGAAAGGCGGCCATGTCCTTTGACATCGACATTGCCCTGAAACGGGGTGACGCGCCCATCGCCGCGCAGTTTTCGGTGCCGGAGGGGATCACCGCCCTGTTCGGACCATCGGGGGCGGGCAAGACGAGCGTGCTCGAAGCTGCAGCTGGTCTGCTGCGCCCCGAACGCGGCCGGATCGTCGCGGGTGGTGCAGTGCTGTTCGACAGCGCGGCGCGGATCAACCTTCCGCCAGAGCGCCGCGCCTGCGGCTATGTCTTTCAGGACATTCGCCTCTTCCCGCACAAGCGGGTGCGCGACAACCTGCTCTATGGCTGGCGGCTTGCCTCTGCCGATCGGCGCTGGATGAGCCTTGAAGAGGCGACCGACTTCCTTGGCATCGCGCACCTGCTGCACCGGATGCCGCGTACCCTCTCCGGCGGTGAGGCGCAGCGCGTGGCTATAGGGCGGGCGCTGCTGTCAGCTCCGCGCTACCTGCTGATGGACGAACCGCTGTCCTCGCTAGACGCACCGAGACGCGACGAGATCATGGGCGTCATCGAACGCATCCGCGATGAGCTGAGGTTGCCGATCCTATATGTCACCCACGACCGCAGCGAAGTGCAGCGGCTGGCCGATCAAGTGATCGAAATCGGAACCCGCTAAAGCGCCAACAGCGACGGGTCACCGCCCTGCGCCATGATGTTGACCGATACCGCCCGTTCATTGGCAAATCGCAGCAGCGCGTGAGGTCCGCCGGCCTTGGGCCCGGTGCCTGACAGTCCTTGCCCCCCGAACGGCTGCACCCCGACAACCGCCCCGATGATCGAGCGATTGACGTAGACGTTCCCCGCCGGGACCAGCGCCTGCACCTCGCGCGCGAACCGTTCGATGCGGCTGTGAACCCCCAAGGTCAGGCCATATCCGAGCGCGGCAAGGCGGCCTGCGTATTCCTCAAGCTGGCTGGGACGATAGCGGCATACGTGGAGGATCGGGCCGAAAACCTCTCGTTCGAGGAAGTCCGGTTCGCCGACTTCTGCGATGATGGGGCCGAAGAAATGGCCGGAACC
>JBEVKC010000037.1:0-21016 GCA_040509895.1 Novosphingobium sp.
GATCGACTTCATCCGATACGAGCGGGATGCCCATGTCGATGCCAAAGTCGCTGCGCTTGATCTTCGACTTCGCCTCGAAACCCACCATTTCCGCATTGCCCATTTCCGGCGGTGCCTTTCCGGCGCCATAGAAGCTGGCATCGAGAGTTACCGGCTTCGTCACGCCATTCAGCGTCAGGTTGCCGGTGATCTTCGCCGTCCCTGCGGCCTTGTCTGCCACTACGGCGGTCGAGACGAAGCGGGCTGGCGCGGGGTTGGGGCCGAAGAAGTCTGGCTTGCCACCCGTTTGCGCAGGTGCGCGCAACAAGTGCGAGGTCAGGCCTACGCTTGCCGTGGTGACCTGTGCGACGGGAATTGTGACATCGACCTTGGCGGCCGCAGGGTTTGCGGGATCGAGCGAAAGGTTGCCGGTAATTTGGCCAAACAGGCCGAAATAGGGGGTGATGCCAAGATGATCGACGCGCCAGCGGATCAGAGTGTGCTCATTGTCCGCGACATAGTTGCCGCCCGTAACGAGAGAAGCATCGCGCGTGCCGAGCTTTGGTGCTGTCTGTGCAGTCAGCGGACCGACCATGGCAAAAATGGCCGCGGCGCCAATCAGATTCAGGTGCTTTCGTGACAGGGGCATGCTTTCCTCCGATGATCCGGTGGAGCAAAGTGCCTGTCAGGAAACGGGAAAGCAAGTAATGCACCCCGGCGTCGCAGCAGTGCCACGACGCCGGAAGCATGCGATTGTCAGTTCTTCGACTTGTCAACCAGCGCGTTGGCCTTGATCCAGGGCATCATGGCGCGCAGCTTGGCGCCGGTTTCCTCGATCGGGTGACGCTTGGCGGCAATGCGCGAGGCCTTCAGTTCGGGCTGGCCGGCGCGGTTGTCGAGCACGAAGTCCTTCACGAAACGGCCCGACTGGATGTCTTCCAGAACGCGCTTCATTTCCTTCTTGGTCTCTTCGGTGATGATGCGCGGACCAGTCTTGATGTCGCCGTATTCAGCGGTGTTCGAGATCGAATAACGCATGTTAGCGATGCCGCCTTCATACATCAGGTCGACGATCAACTTCAGTTCGTGCAGGCACTCGAAATAGGCCATTTCGGGGGCGTAACCGGCTTCAACCAGCGTTTCGAATCCAGCCTGGACCAGCGCCGTGGCGCCGCCGCAAAGCACGGCCTGCTCACCGAACAGATCGGTTTCGCACTCTTCGCGGAAGTTGGTTTCGATGATGCCCGAACGGCCACCGCCGACGCCTGATGCATAGGCGAGCGCAACGTCATGGGCATTGCCCGTGGCGTTCTGGTGGATGGCGACCAGGCAGGGTACGCCGCCGCCGCGCTGGTATTCGCTGCGCACGGTGTGGCCCGGACCCTTCGGTGCGATCATGATCACGTCGATGTCGGCGCGCGGTTCGATCAGGCCGAAGTGGATGTTCAGACCATGGGCGAAGGCAAGCGCCGCGCCGGGCTTCAGGTTGGCGTGGATGTCTTCGGCATAAATCGCGGCCTGATGCTCGTCGGGTGCGAGAATCATGAGGATGTCGGCCCACTTGGCAGCTTCGGCGTTCGACAGCACCTTGAAGCCGGCACCTTCGGCTTTCTTGGCCGTGGCCGAACCTTCGCGCAGTGCGATGGCGACTTCCTTGACGCCGCTGTCACGCAGGTTCTGCGCATGGGCGTGGCCCTGGCTGCCATAGCCGAGCACGGCAACTTTCTTGCCGGTGATAAGGTTGATGTCGCAATCGGCGTCGTAATAGACCTTCATCGTACTTTCCTTTGTCGCCCCCGGGGACGCGGGGGCCGGATTAATGTGCGTCACTGCGCACCGTTAGACAGGCCCCCGGCATGCAGGGGCGACGGACAAACTTGAAACCTCAGGCCCCTTCCGGACCTCTCATCATTCCCACGATGCCGGTGCGGCCGACTTCGACCAGCCCCAGTTCGCGCATAATGGCGATGAAGCTGTCGATCTTGTCGGGCGTGCCGGTAAGTTCGAAGATGAAGCTCTTGGTCGTGGTATCGACCACCTTTGCGCGGAACACGTCGGCGACGCGCAGCGCCTCGACACGAATGTCTCCGGTGCCGGAAACCTTGATCAACGCCAGCTCGCGTTCGACGTGCGGGCCGATTTCGGTGAGGTCAGTCACCTTGTGTACCGGCACCAGCCGCTCAAGCTGCGCGTGGATCTGGTCGATCTGCGCCGGTACGCCATGCGTCACGATGGTAATCCGGCTCAGCGCATGGTTTTCGCTGATGTCAGCCACGGTCAGGCTATCGATATTATAGCCGCGCGCGGTGAACAGGCCGGCAATCTTGGCGAGGATACCTGCCTCGTTGTCGACGGTTATGGTCAGGACGTGGCGTTCCGACGCCTCATGCTTGATCTTCATTGTCGGGCGTCCCTTACACCAGTGCCTTGGCTTCGTCGTCCATGGTTCCGGCCACGGTATCGCCATAAATGATCATGTCGGTATGCGCCGCGCCCGACGGGATCATCGGGAAGCAGTTCGCCTCGTTATGGACGCGGCAATCGACGATCACCGGGCCATCATAATCGATCATGGCCTGGATGCCGGCGTCGAGCTGGCTCTCGCTCTCGATGCGGATACCCTTCCAGCCATAGGCTTCGGCAAGCTTCACAAAGTCCGGCAGACTGTCCGAATAAGAGTTCGAATAGCGGCTTTCGTAAGTCAGCTCCTGCCACTGGCGGACCATGCCCATCCACTCATTGTTGAGGATGAAGATCTTGACCGGCAGGCGGTACTGCGTGGCGGTGCCCATCTCCTGGATGTTCATCTGGATAGAGGCGTCGCCGGCGATGTCGATGACGAGATCGTCCGGATTGCCGCACTGTGCGCCGATGGCAGCAGGCAGGCCATAGCCCATGGTGCCAAGACCGCCCGAGGTGAGCCAGCGGTTCGGCTGGTAGAAGTGATAATACTGCGCCGCCCACATCTGGTGCTGGCCGACCTCGGTCGTGATGATCGGGTTGCGGTGCTTGGTCAGCTCGAACAGCCGCTGGATTGCAAGCTGTGGCATGATTGCACTGTCGTTGCTGGGATAGGCAAGGCTGTTGCGCCCCCTCCAACCGTCGACGCGGCCCTTCCACGCGGAAAGATCGCGCGCTTTGCGGTTGCCCCATTCCGCGACCATCTGTTCGAGCACGATAGCGCAATCGCCGACGATCGGCAGGTCGACAGCGACCGTCTTGTTGATCGAGGACCGGTCGATATCGATGTGGATCTTGGTCGAATTCGGCGCAAACGCGTCGAGGCGGCCGGTCACGCGGTCATCGAAGCGGGCGCCGACAGCGATGATCAGGTCGGCCTGGTTCATCGCCATGTTGGCTTCATAGGTGCCGTGCATACCCAGCATGCCCAGCCAGTCGCCGCTGTCCGCCGGGAAAGCGCCAAGGCCCATCAGAGTCGACGTGACGGGAGCGCCGGTCAGCGCCTGCAGCTTGCGCAGCAGTTCCGTTGCACGCGGGCCCGAATTGATGACGCCGCCGCCGGTGTAGAAAACTGGAGCCTCTGCCTTTGCCAGCAGTTCAACAGCGCGGGTGATCTCGTCCTTGCCGCCTTCGGTCTGGGGCGCATAGCGGTTGCGGCGCTGCGGCGGGCCGTCGTGCCAGATGGCCGAGGCGACCTGAACGTCCTTCGGAATGTCGATCAGCACCGGGCCGGGGCGGCCCGTGGTGGCGATCTGAAACGCCTCGTCGATGATCGCGGCGAGTTCGGCCGGGTCCTTCACCAGGTAATTGTGTTTGGTGCAGTGGCGCGAGATGCCGACGGTATCAGCTTCCTGGAATGCGTCAGAGCCGATCAGGCCAGTCGCGACCTGGCCCGTAATGACGACCATCGGGATCGAGTCCATGAAGGCGTCGGCGATGCCGGTGATGGCATTGGTCGCGCCCGGACCGGACGTGACCAGGACGACGCCGGGCTTGCCGGTCGAACGGGCATAGCCCTCCGCCGCGTGGGCCGCCCCGGCTTCATGGCGCACAAGGATGTGGCGAATGCGTTCTTCGCTAAAAAGGGCATCGTAAATCGGCAGGACGGCACCGCCCGGATAACCGAAGACATGGTCAACGCCCTGACGAACCAGGCTCTCGACCAGGATATTTGCGCCGCTGCGCTCCTCACTCACCGTGTCAATCCTTCTGAAATCTGCCGTGCCCTGTAAAAGAACCGACCCGGTACGGCAATAAGCCGCGCCGGGTCACCTCTCCAACTCGAACAAGGCCCGCATAGCGGGGTTGTGCGGCGCAATATGCGACAGGAAATGTCGTGTCAATAACTAAGTGTGAAATAATGATGCAAATTGAATTATAGGATTGAAATCATGTGTCGCGCTCTGGGGCCAATTGCCCGGGGGCTGGTGGCGGAACCAGGTGTATTGCCGCTTGGCGTAATTGCGGGTCGCTTGTGCGCCGCGCGTATGGGCTTCCTGCAACGTCCATTCGTTCCGAAGGAATCCGGCAATCTCGGGCACGCCGATGGCGCGCATCACGGGAAGCGCCGGATCGAGTTCACGAGCGAGGAGAGCCTTAACCTCTTCGACCGCTCCTTCAGATAACATACGTGCAAACCGCAGGTCACAGCGCGCATAGAGCGTGGGCCGATCGGGCAGCAGAATCAGCGCGCTGAGTGCGATTTGATCGGTAATTCCCCCGCTGCGATCGGCCTGCCATTCTGCAAGCGGGCGCCCGGTCGATCGCACCACTTCCAGCGCTCTTGAAATGCGTGCGACGTCATTGGGTGAAAGTGCTGCTGCGCGAGCCGGATCTACCTCCGTTAGGGCAGCATAGGCTTCTTGCACGGGCAGGGCGCGAACTTCGGCGCGGACTGCGGCGTCTATGGGGGGCACTGGCGCAATACCGTCGAGCAGGGTGCGAATGTAGAGGCCTGTACCTCCGACCAGTATCGGCACTGCGCCGTCGCCATGTGCCACCGCGATCTCCTTGCGCGCTCGTTCGGCCCAATCGGCAGCGGAACAGGCCTCGGCCCCGTCCCATGCGCCGAACAAGCGATGGTCGATACCCTGCATTTCGGCGGCCGAGGGACGCGCGCTTAGCACGGCAAGATCGGCATAGACTTGCGCGCTGTCGGCATTGATGATGACAGCGCGCCGGCCATGGTTTTCCAGCGCCAGCGCCAGCCGGACAGCACAATCGCTCTTGCCGCTGGCGGTTGGCCCTGCAATTAGCGCCAGCGACGGCGCTTTGCCCGTCCTTTCTGGGGAATCTTCGGTGCTCATTGCCCGCCTGATAGCAGACACCAACACCCTTGCAGCAAAACTCGACGCTGCGCGGGAGGAACTTGCCACCTACGACATGCCCGTGGCCATGGCCGAGGTTGTTCGGAGCGGCATGGATGCGATCGAGCTGATGCTCCCCCATGGCGATCCCACCCTGCTGCGCGAAGTGCTGGACCGCCACATTTCGCCCACCGATTTCCTGGTCGCGGATCATGTGCCGGTAATCCCGCGAGTATTCGTCTCGGACATGGATTCGACGATGATTTCAGCCGAATGCATTGATGAGCTGGCCGATTTCGCTGGCATCAAGCAGCAGATCGCCGACATTACCGAACGGGCCATGCAAGGCGAGCTGGATTTCGAAAGCGCGCTGCGCGAGCGGGTGGCGCTGTTGGCCGACCTTTCCGAGAGCGCGATTGCCGAATGCCTTGCAACGCGCATCGAACCGATGCCCGGCGCCAAGACACTGGTGGCGACGCTGAAAGCCAGGGGGTGCCGCACCGTGCTGGTAACCGGCGGTTTCCATCAGTTCGCGGACCCGGTGGCAGAAAAACTCGGCTTTGATCGGGTAGTGGCGAACCGTCTCGACGTGAGCGGCGGAAAGCTGACTGGAGGCCTGGTTGGCCCGATTACCGACAGTGCCGTAAAGAAAGCGGCCCTGCTGGAGGAAATGGCCCAGTTCGGCGATGGTGCGACCAGCCTAGCTACCGGCGACGGTGCGAACGACATCCCGATGCTGGAAGCGGCGACCTATGGTATCGCGTACCACGCCAAGCCTAAGGCCCGGGCTGCGGCACATGGCTGGATTGACCGGGGTGATTTGACCTCGGTATTGGAACTGCTCGGAATTCCGAAAAACGAGTGGGTGAGGGGGTAAAAATTCCCTCGCGGTCACGGAACAAAAATAGCGGTCCGCCCCTGTTGAGACGGACCGCTTTTTTGTGTGTCGTGAGCGCCGACCTCAGTTGCCGCTCAGGTCGCTTGGATCGAGGCCGCCCGCGCTTTCCATCCAGTCACGGAAGAAGGCCTCGTTGGATTCACGCAGCACCGATAGCTCCACACCCGCGACCTTCGTGCCGCGAACCTGGCCGATGCGCACAGCGCCTGCCAGAGTGACACCTTCGCGTGCGGTTACAAGGTAACGGCCCTGATCCTCGCCAAATGCCTCAGCGGCAGTCTTCGGCATGTCGATCTCGCAGCCGATGTTGCCCGCAAGGGCCATCTCGGCCAGCGCGATCAGCAGGCCGCCGTCGCTGATGTCATGCACCGCGGTTGCCTGTCCTTCCGCGATCCACTCGCGAACGAGGCCAGCGCGCGCGCGCTCGGTGGTCAGATCAACGTGCGGTGGAGGGCCGTCCTCGCGGCCGTGCAGCTCGCGCAGCCACAGCGACTGGCCAAGGTGCGTGCCAGGGCCGCCCAGCAGCCATACAACGTCGCCCTCGTTTTTGAAGGCGATGGTGGCCATCTTCTCATGGTCCAGCATCAGGCCGACGCCGCCGATGGCGGGGGTGGGTAGAATAGCAGAGCCGCCGCCGGTTGCCTTGCTCTCGTTGTAGAGGCTGACGTTGCCGCTCACGATCGGGAAATCGAGCGCACGACAGGCATCGCCCATGCCTTCAAGGCAGCCGACGATCTGGCCCATGATCTCGGGCCGCTGCGGATTGGCAAAATTGAGGCAGTTGGTGACAGCAAGCGGAGTCGCGCCAACCGCGCTGATGTTGCGATAGGCCTCGGCGATGGCCTGCTTGCCGCCTTCATAGGGATCGGCAAAGCAATAGCGCGGCGTGCAGTCGGTGCTGATGGCAAGCGCCTTGGTGGTGCCGTGCACGCGAACAACCGCAGCATCGCCGCCGGACTTCTGCAACGTATCGGCGCCAACCTGGCTGTCGTACTGCTCCCAGATCCAGCGGCGTGAGGCGAGGTCGGGGCAGCCGATCAGTTTCAGCAGGTCCGCGGCAATGTCCGTGCTTTCCGGCGCATTGACTAGCGGGGCGGGCTTGGGCGTCGGCACATGAGGGCGGTCATAAAGCGGTGCTTCGTCCGCCAGCGGGCCGAGTGGGATGTCGCAAACGACCTCTCCGTTAAATTCCAGAACCATGTGGCCGGTGTCGGTAACTTCGCCGATTACCGCGAAGTCCAGTTCCCACTTCTTGAAGATTGCTTCGGCCATCGGCTCCTTGCCGGGCTTCAGCACCATGAGCATGCGCTCCTGGCTTTCCGACAGCATCATTTCATAGGGGGTCATGCCCTCTTCACGGCACGGCACATTGTTCATGTTGAGCCGGATGCCCGCGCCGCCCTTCGAAGCCATTTCCACCGACGAGGAGGTCAGGCCTGCCGCGCCCATGTCCTGAATGGCGACGATGGCGTCGGTGGCCATCAGTTCAAGGCAGGCCTCGATCAGCAGCTTTTCGGTGAACGGATCGCCCACCTGCACGGTCGGGCGCTTCTCGTCCGAATTCTCGTCAAAGTCGGCGCTCGCCATGGTCGCGCCATGGATGCCGTCGCGGCCGGTCTTGGAACCGACATAGACGATCGGATTGCCGAGGCCAGTTGCTGCCGAATAGAAGATCTTGTCTGTATCGGCGACGCCAACGGTCATCGCATTGACCAGAATGTTGCCGTCGTAGGCCTTGTGGAAGTTCGTCTCGCCGCCAACGGTGGGGACGCCCACGCAGTTGCCATAGCCGCCGATGCCCGCGATCACGCCCTGCACCAGATGCTTCATCTTGGGATGATCGGGGCGGCCAAAGCGCAGCGCGTTCATGTTGGCGACTGGCCGCGCGCCCATGGTGAAGACGTCACGCAGGATGCCGCCGACGCCAGTTGCCGCGCCCTGATAGGGTTCGATGTAGCTCGGGTGGTTGTGGCTTTCCATCTTGAAGATGGCGGCCTGCCCGTCACCGATGTCGATGACGCCCGCATTCTCACCTGGACCGCAGATTACCCAAGGCGCTTCGGTCGGCAGCTTCTTCAGGTGGATGCGGCTCGACTTGTAGGAGCAATGCTCTGACCACATGACCGAGAAGATGCCGAGTTCGACCATGTTCGGCTCACGCCCGAGTGCGTGGAGTACGTGTGCGTACTCCTCCTCGGAAAGCCCGTGGGCAGCGACGACATCGGGGGTGATTTCGGAGGCGTTGGTGCTCATGCCGCGCCCTTAGCGGGGGATAGCCGTTCATGCTAGCCTAACCAGCCACAGATCGCGCCAAAGCCGCGCTTGACCGGCGAAGATCACCCCGGCAAAGCATGGCGCATGGCTGAAACTGCCCCTGATATCGCCGCCCTGACGTTCGAGGACGCGCTGCGCGCGTTGGAAGACGTCGTGCGCAAGCTGGAAAGCGGGGAAGTGCCGCTGGACGATTCGATTTCGCTCTATGAGCGGGGAGAGGCACTGCGGCGGCATTGCCAGGCCCGCCTCGACGCTGCCCAGGCGCGAATAGAGCGTATTGTGGCGGGGCCCGATGGTTCGGCGACCGGCGCTCAGCCCTTCGACGAACCGGGCGCCTGAGAATGGAAGTGGCCCAGATGGCCGACCCCTTGCTGTCCGAAGGACTCGCCCGCATCGCCCGTGACGTCGATGCCGGATTTGATGCACTACTTCCTGTTCCCGGCGATACGCGCCAGCAGTTGCTGGAAGCGATGCGCTATGCGGTGATAGGCGGGGGCAAGCGCATTCGTCCGCTGCTGGTGATCGCAGTGGCAGAAATGTACGGCGTTGATCGTGACGCCGCCTTGAGGGCTGGTCTCGCAGTAGAGGCTATTCATGCCTATTCGCTGATTCATGACGACCTGCCGTGCATGGACGATGATGACCTGCGCCACGGCAAGCCCACAGTACATCGCGCCTTCGACGAGGCGACGGCAGTTCTGGCCGGCGACGCTCTTCATGCTTTCGCTTTCGAGCTTTTGTCTGACCCCGCGACGTCTGGCGACCCGTTCACGCGGATCGAACTTGTTTCCACGCTTGCTACCGCCAGCGGTGCCCAGGGAATGGCGGGTGGCCAAATGATGGACATCATGGCGGAGGGCGCGGACTATGATCTGCCGGCCGTCACACGGTTGCAGCAGCTTAAGACCGGGGCGCTTCTGGGCGCGGCAGTGGAAATGGGCGCAGTTCTGGGCCGCATTCCTCCCGAGGGGCGCACGCACCTGCGCGGCTATGCCCGTGACATCGGTCTTGCCTTCCAGATTGTCGATGACCTGCTCGACCACGAGGGCGATGAGGCGGCAGCCGGAAAGGCGCTGCGCAAGGATGCGGGTGCGGGTAAGCAGACGTTTGTATCGCTGCTCGGCGCCAGCCGCGCGCGTGAGCAGGCGCGGGCGCTTGTAGAACAGGCCGTGGCACAGCTTTCCCAGCATGGGACAGAGGCCGATCTTCTGCGGGCACTCGCTCGCTTTATTGTCGAAAGGGACCGCTAATGGCGGAGCGCATTGGCGTTTACCCGGGTACGTTTGATCCGATCACTCTTGGCCATGCCGATATCATCCGGCGCGGGGCCAAGCTGGTTGACCGGCTGATCATCGGCGTCACCACGAATCCATCCAAGAACCCCATGTTCTCACCCGATGAACGCATATCGATGGTGAAGCGGGAGGCGGCTGCCCTGGGCATCGAGAATGTCGAAGTGATCGGCTTCAACGCCCTGTTGATGAAGTTTGCAGAAAAACAGGGTGCAACGGTAATCGTCCGCGGCCTGCGGGCCGTCGCGGACTTTGAGTACGAGTATCAGATGGCGGGCATGAACCAGCAGCTTAACGCTGGGATCGAGACTGTCTTCCTGATGGCAGACGTCAGCCTGCAGCCTATTGCGTCCAAACTGGTCAAGGAAATTGCTCTTTTCGGCGGGGATATCTCGCGCTTTGTCAGCCCCTCCATCCGCAAGGAAGTGCTGGCACGCGTTGAGGAACTTGGCCGAATGGGAGAATATTGACACAGTCTGGTTCATTGCAACGACAGCAGCAGGGCGCTATCGCACGCCGCTATCGTATCCCGCGTTCGGTCGCCGCGCCGCAGCTTATTGAGATTTGCCGATGATTTCCCGTGTTCTGGCTACCTTCTCCCTGTCTCTGGCGCTGCTTGCTGCACCCGCGGTTGCGAAAGATGTACCGCCGCCGGCGCCCAAGCCAATGCCGACGATGGTGAACACCGATCCCTCGGTCGATCCGGACAACGTGCTGCTGCTCTATTTGTCGAACGGCGGGAAGGTGACGATTCGCCTTATGCCGGAATGGGCCCCCAGCCATGTCGAGCGGATCAAGACGCTCGTGCGCCAGGGGTTCTATAACGGGGTAATTTTCCACCGCGTGATTGACGGGTTCATGGCGCAGACGGGCGATCCGACGGGCACGGGCACGGGTGGTTCGCAGCTTCCCGACCTGAAGGCGGAGTTCAACCACATGCCCCATTTGCGCGGCACTGTTTCGATGGCGCGAACCAACGAGCCTGACACCGCGAACAGCCAGTTCTTCATCGTTTTCTATCCGCGCATGTCGCTCGACCGAAAATATACTAATTTCGGTCGTGTCATTGCCGGCATGGATGTCGCCGATGCCATCGTACGTGGCGAGCCGCCGGAAAACCCGACCAAGATTGTCCAGGCTTCTATCGAGGCAGACAATAAGGCGCCGCCGGTGATAGCACCTGCTCCGGTTGCCGTCGCACCGACGGTTGACCAACTGAAGAACTCCAAGTCCAACTGAGCTGCGGTCCCGCGAAAGCGGGACTCGCCTTGCGAAGTGCTGGCGATAGGCTAGAGGCGCGCCATGCGCGTCGACCTTTTCGACTTTGAACTCCCGCCCGAACGGATTGCCTTGCGACCAGCGCGGCCACGCGATTCGGCACGCATGCTGGTTGTGCCCGGCGACGGGGCGTTCGACAACCGCCACGTCCGCGACCTGCCGCAAATCCTGCGCAACGGAGACGTGCTGGTGTTCAACGACACTCGCGTCATTCCGGCCCAGCTTGAGGGCAAGCGTGGCGAGGCGAAGATCGGGGCAACTCTCCACAAGCGTGAAGATCTGCGCAGATGGCAGGCTTTTATCCGCAATGCCAAACGCCTGCGGATGGGTGATCGCATCGAATTTCCGCAAGGCGTCTCGGCGCTCGCCGAAACGCGCCACGATGACGGCAGCTGGACGCTGTTCTTCGAAGGTGATGAACCGGTCGAAGTCCTGCTGGAACGTGCCGGCACCATGCCGCTCCCGCCCTATATCGCAGGCAAGCGCGGCACGGATGAAGCCGATCGCAGCGATTACCAGACGATGTTCGCCACACGCGAGGGCGCTGTTGCCGCGCCTACCGCCGCCTTGCACTTCACCCCCGAACTGATGGCGCGGCTGGACGAGGCTGGCATTGCCCACGAAACGCTCACCCTACATGTCGGCGCCGGTACATTCCTGCCGGTCAAGGCGGATGACACAACCGACCACCGCATGCATGCCGAATGGGGACGCATAGATGCGGCGACCGCAGGCCGCCTCAACGCCGCGCGCGCGTCGGGCGGGCGGTTGATCGCCGTAGGTACCACCAGCCTGCGCCTTCTTGAGAGCGCGGCTACAGACGACGGCACGATCCTGCCTTTTGATGGCGACACCGCTATCTTCATCACGCCCGGCTACAGATTCCGCGCCATCGACGGGCTGATGACGAACTTCCATCTGCCGCGGTCTACGCTTTTCATGCTGGTCAGCGCGCTGATGGGACTGGATCGGATGCAGGCGGTTTACGCCCACGCCATTGCATGGGGCTATCGCTTCTACAGCTATGGGGATTCGTCGCTTTTGTTGCCGAAAGGCTAGATTTCGATGGGGTGCCCGCTGTCGCGCCACGCCGCCATGCCCCCATCCAGCGCCGTAGCGCGCTCAAAGCCCAGCTCACGCAATGTTGCAGCGGCCAGCGTCGATATCTTGCCGAATTCGCAGACAGTCAGGATCTCCATTCCGGGATCAGGGAACGCTTCGTTGACGCGCAATTCCAGTTGACCGCGCGGGAGATGGACAGCGGCAGGGATGTGTCCGGATTGAAAAGCGTCCTTTTCGCGAACGTCGACGATGACAAAATCATTTGCCCGCGCACCAAAGCGATTAAGCAATTCGTCCATCGACATGAAGGGTATCCGGGCGCTCGCCTCTGCCAGTAGTTGCTGAACCGTCTTCCCGCCTGACATGTTGGTGCGCAGTGCTTCGGTGAGGTGCTTCGGGGCCGAAAGGTCAAGGCTGTTCATCAGTTCGATGAAATCCGGGCGCTCGGATTTAGCCAGTCTTGGGTTGCTGACCCGTTCATCGCCAATCGTCGTGTGATCGCGCCCTTTGTACTCGTGCGCGGGATAGACCAGAGTTGCGCCAGGCAGGCTGAGCAGCTTGCCGAACAGGCTGTCATATAGCTGGTCCGGATTCCCGCTCGGCAGATCGCTGCGGCCTGTCCCGCCCATCAGCAGTGTGTCGCCCGTGAATACCCGGTCCTCGACATGGACCGATATCGAATCCCGCGTGTGGCCCGGCGTGTGCAATATTCTAAGCCGCAGCGATCCAAGTGCCAGCGAATGGCCCTCCTCCACATGCAGGTCCACATAGGGCGCGGGGGAAAAGCGGTGCATGACTATTGGGGCGTCGAAATGCTTCTTCAGTTCCCGCGCGCCGGTGAAGTGATCTGCATGAGTATGCGTATCGATGATGTAGCGCAGGCGAAGGCCGTGCTTGCCGATCTGCCCCGAATAGCGGTCGACCAGCCCCAGCGCCGGATCAATGATCGCCGCCGCGCAGCTTTCCTCGCAGCCGACAATGTACGACCTGCAGCCTTCGCCATCGAGAAACTGGGCGAAAAACATAGTCCCTACCCCCTGTCTCCTGGGAGATACTACGCCGTTTGCCGCAGCAAACCAATCCTGACTATGCCGGATCCCACTCCACATGGAGCGCTTGCAGGCCGCTTAGCAGATAGGTTGGTTCGTAGTCATAACGCCGTGCTTCGCGTGAGCCGTGACGGGCTTCGGAAATTCGGATGTCTGACGTGCGCTTGAGGAACTGGTCGAGCGCCACGCGCACTTCCATCCTCGCCAATGGAGCGCCTATGCAGGCGTGGGAGCCGCGGCTAAACGAGATGTGATCGCGCACGCCGGGGCGGTCGATGAGGAACGCGTCCGGGTCGGCAAAGTGCCCGGGATCGCGATTGGCCCCGCCGATGTTGACCGTGACGATAGAGCCTGCAGGCACTTCGACGCCGCCGATCTCGGTTGGCTCCACGGCGATGCGGGACAGAGTCTTCACCGGGGTTTCCATCCGCAGTACTTCCTCGATGAAATCGGGAATCCGCCCTGGCTCGGCGCGTACGCGGGCTTGGATTTCGGGATAGTCGCCCAGGATGCGGAACGAGAATGCGACCAGCCGCGCCGACGTGTCCTGCCCGGCGCCGAAGAGGAAGCAGGCAAGGCGGGCCAGTACGTCGATATCGGGCTTGCTGCCGTCCTTGTAGGTCGATTGGACAAGGCCGGTTAGCATGTCGTCCTGCGGGTTCTTCCGCCGTTCGAGCAGATAGCCCTTGAAGCGATCGTGCAGCCATTCCAGCGGATCGGACTGCACCTTGCGCTCCTCGTCCCCGCCCATTTGTGTTGGCGGCAGGCCGAGCAGGTCGATAAGCCCCTGCCGATCCTCCTCCGGCACGCCGAGCAGGTCAGCAATCACCAGCGTCGAGAGGGCGTGGGCGAAGTCCTCAGTGATTTCACAGCCGCCCTTGTCGATCAAGTCGTCCACCAGCCGCACCACCAGACCGGAAACATATTCCTCGTTCTTCTTCAGCCGCGAATGGGTGAGCAGCTGCGCCAGCAAAGCACGGTGGGCGGTGTGGAACGCACCGTCAAAGGTGGCGAGGTGGTCGGTCCACGGCATGTTGTGCCGATTTTCCGCAACCTGTTCGCGAATGTCATCTCCTTCAGGTGTGAAGGGCAAGGGCGGGATCGGGCCGGTAACGGCGACAGCGGATGAAAAGGCGGCGCTTTTCTGGCCCAGCACTTCCATCGCCTGGTCGTAGCCCGTCACCATGAAGACGCCGTGATGCGGCTCGCGCAGAACCGGACATGCAGCGCGCAACGAGGCAAGATAGGCCGGAGTATCGTTGGCAAGAGCGGGGTCGGTGAAAAAGTCGCGCTTGTCGTAGTCGGCCATTTTGAGTCCTCTGCCGCAGCTCCCGACTCATCTGGCCGGGCTTTGTGAGCCATCCTGTCCCATTTTTTCCGCATGGTCAGCGATTATCTGGCGTGGCGGCGATTTCTGCCTATAGGCGTCGGCGATGACCCGTTTCGCCTTCAACATTCAAGCCACTGACGGAAAGGCGCGCACCGGCGCGATCCAGATGCGCCGCGGCGAGATTCGCACCCCTGCATTCATGCCGGTCGGTACTGCCGCAACCGTGAAGGCGATGAAGCCCGAAAGCGTGCGGGCAACCGGCGCCGACATCATTCTTGGCAACACCTATCACCTGATGCTCCGCCCCGGCGCAGAGCGCGTCGCGAGGCTGGGAGGATTGCACAAGTTCATGAACTGGCCGCGCCCGATCCTGACGGACAGCGGTGGCTATCAGGTGATGAGCCTTTCGGACCTGCGCAAGATCACCGAGGAAGGCGTGACTTTCGCGAGCCATCTCGACGGATCGCGGCATCTTCTGACCCCGGAACGCTCCATGGAGATCCAGCGCCTGCTCGGTTCCGACATCGTCATGGCCTTCGACGAATGCCCGAAGATCGATCAGCCACGCGATGAGATTGCACGTTCGATGGAGATGTCGATGCGCTGGGCGAAGCGCAGCCGCGATGGCTTCAATGCCGGGGGAGAACATGCCGAGGGTGCGGCGCTGTTTGGCATCCAGCAAGGTGCTCTGGATGAAGGGCTTCGGCGGCACAGCGCCGATGCCCTCGCTGATATTGGCTTCGATGGCTACGCCATCGGCGGCCTTGCGGTGGGTGAAGGGCAGGAGGCGATGTTCGCCACGCTGGAATTCGCGCCACAGCAGCTTCCGGCAGATCGCCCCCGCTACCTGATGGGCGTTGGCAAGCCCGATGACCTTGTCGGGGCGGTGGAGCGCGGCGTGGACATGTTCGACTGCGTGCTGCCAACGCGGTCCGGCCGCAACGGTCAGGCCTTCACCTGGAATGGCCCGCTGAACATGCGCAACGCAAAGTTCGCCGAGGACACAAACCCTATCGACGAACGCTGCCCATGTCCGACCTGTGCGAACTACAGCCGCGCCTATGTCCATCACCTGATCCGATCGGGTGAAATTCTTGGCGCAATGTTGCTGACAGAGCACAACCTCAGCTTCTACCAGCAACTCATGCAGGGAATGCGCGATGCCATTGCGGCAGGACGATTTTCCATATTTGCTGCCGACTTCCGGCGCGATTATTTTGCCCGCTGAAGGGATCAGAACACTATGACTTTCGTGACCACCGCCGCTCGTGCCGCTGCCCTCCTGCTCGCTGTAGCGATCGCTCCCTCTGTCGGTGCGCAGCAGAAGCCGGCACCGCAGCAGAAGCCCGCAGCGCCCGCGGCGCCAGTTGTACAGGCGCCACCCGCTCCCCCGGCATGGACGGTATCAGCGGATCAGGGGCGTGGTTCTGTCGCCATCGCCGCATCCGCCAAGGGAGGGACAGCACAGTTCGCGGGCGGTTGCAGCAAATCGGCAAATCCGGGCTTCGTGGGTTCATTCTCCGGTTACCAGGGCAGCGGCCTGCGGGCCGATGGGCAAGTAGAGCAAGTCGCATTCTATGTGCGCGGTGGTGAGTGGCAGGAGCTTTATTCCGTCCGGCTCCAGTATTCGCCCGCCAGCAGGTCGTGGGAAATTGCCAAGCCGCTGGCGCCCGTATTCCTGAACTCGTTCTCGCGTGGTGCCACTCTGGCCGTGGTCAACAGCCGCAACGAGGAGGTATTCGCATTCGATCTGACAGGCTCGACTGCCGCGGTGAAAACGATGCGCACGGTCTGCGGTATCCCGGTAGGCGTGATCTAGACCGGTTTCACCTCGATTCCTCGCGATCGCCAAATATTTGACGAAGACTACCTAAAGGCCTGACGGACCGGGCCAAAAAATTGAGTTTTCTCCGGGTATTTCCCGATGGCACCCGCCTCACACTTGGCTGATATTCCGCTGATGCATCCGCCGCACGGGTGAACGTCAAGGGAGCATCAGAATGGCCCAAGGGAACGAGGCAACCAAGCCTGCACCGCCGGAGCAATTCGTCCGGCCTGCGCGACCCCAGCGTCCGGAGCATTTGACCAGCAAGCCGCTGCCGGACCTTCCCAACGTGGATGGGATGCCTGCTGATCAGGCTTCCACTACCTATTCGCACTACCGCACCGGCCTTTCCCATCATCGAACGCATCTGTCGGAACATCGGACGGACCTTTCGGAATTCAGGACCGACCTTTCCAGCTTCCGTACCGATCTGTCGGATCATCGCACCGACCTGTCAGATTACCGAACCAGTCTCTCCGAGTATCGGACGGACCTTTCGGATCACCGGACTGACCTTTCGATGCATCGAACCGGCCAGGGTATACAACGCACGCGGATGGCGGCTGACCGAACGCTGATGTCGGTAATCCGCACGTCGCTTTCACTGATTGGGTTCGGCTTCACGATCTATCAGGTATTCCATAAGCTGCAGGAAGCAGGGACGATTTCGCATGCCAACGCCCCGCGCAACATGGGAATTGCCATGATCGCCGCGGGTATTGTGATGATGGCTGGCGGAATTTGGCGTCACGTCCAGTTTGCGCAGGAATTGCGGCACACGCGATCTGACCTGATCGCGCAGCACCTGATTCACGGAAGAAGCAAATATCCGATCTCGATCACTTTGATCGTTGCGATCTTCCTCATGCTCATCGGTATTGTGGCGATCATCAACATCCTTACGGGGTGATGATGCGCTCCAAGGCATGCGCATGCGAAAAGGGCGGCCCCGAAGGGCCGCCCTCTCTTGTTCCGTAGCCGAAACCCGGATCAGCGCGAGTAGAACTCGACGACCAAGTTCGGTTCCATCTTCACCGGATAGGGCACTTCATCCAGCGTCGGAACGCGGACGAAAGTGATCTTGTCGGTGCCGTCGGGAGCGACGTAGTCGGGGATTTCACGCTCAGGCAGGGTCTGCGCTTCGGCGATCAAGGCCATGTCCTTGGCCTTGGTGCCCAGGCTGATGACGTCGCCGGGACGAACGCGACGGCTTGCGATGTTGCACTTCACGCCGTTAACGCGGATGTGGCCGTGCGAAACGATCTGGCGAGCCGAGAAGATGGTCGGCGCAAACTTGGCGCGATAGACGATCATGTCCAGGCGCTGTTCGAGCAGGCCGATCAGGTTCTGGCCGGTGTCGCCCTTCATCTGCGACGCTTCCTGGTAAGTGCGCTTGAACTGCTTCTCAGTCACGTCGCCGTAGTAGCCCTTGAGCTTCTGCTTTGCGCGGAGCTGAATGCCGTAGTCCGACACCTTGCTCTTGCGGCGTTGGCCATGCTGACCGGGACCGTAGCTGCGGCGGTTTACCGAGCTCTTGGGACGGCCCCAGATGTTCTCGCCCATGCGGCGGTCAATTTTATACTTCGACGAATTGCGCTTCGACATGCGCGTCGTTCCTTCAATTTGCTGCGCGGGCGGGATGCCCTTGCCAATGGTCCCGGATACGCACCATCCTGCCAATTGCAGGATGCGGCCGCCGCTTCACCGGAGTGCAGGGCCAATTGCGAAGGGGCGCCCATGGCGGCGGATCGGCTGTGAGTCAAGTGCAACCGGCACTCGACAGCCCCGACATCGCGTCTTAGTGGCGCACGCATGGCCGAAACCATCGTTCCCCCAGAGGACTGCCAGACCATGACCGAAGTGCGCGCCGGTGTCGACGCGCTCGACGCCGCTCTGGTGCGCCTGCTTGCCCGCCGATTTGGCTATATGGACGCCGCCGCTCGCATAAAGCCCGCACGCGGGCAGGTCCGTGACGAGGAGCGCAAGGCTCAAGTGATCGCGAATGCCGCCCGGCTGGCTGGCGAACTGGGCATTCCCGCCGATACCGTCGCCCAGATATGGGAGCAGCTTGTCGAAGCCTCCATCGCCTATGAGCTTGAGGCTTGGGACAAAGGCCGGAGCTAAGGCTAACCCTTTGGCTTGCGCTCCAGTGCCGAAAGTACACCCCGCATGGTGCGAACTTCAAGGTGGTTCCAACCCGGCTTGGTAAGCATGTTACGCAGTGTGCGCCGCGTGGCGGCCGCGCGGCTGGCAGGGAAGAAATAGTCGCGCGTTTCCAGCAAGGCCTCGAAATGGCCGATCATGCCTTCCAGTTCATCCTGCGGGGCAGGGGGGAGCAGTTCCTCGGTAGTCGGCTGTTCGAGCCCAACATGTTTCGACCACTCGTAGGAACACAGGATCACTGCCTGGGCGAGATTGAGTGAACCAAATTCGGGGTTGATCGGCACCGTCACGATGGCCCGAGCGAGGGCGACATCGTCAGTTTCCAGCCCCGATCGCTCTGGGCCGAAAACGAATGCCGAACGGCCCTGCTCTTCGTGGATGGAGCGGGCAGCTTCCTCGGGTGTCAGAACCGGCTTTGTCACGCCGCGCTTGCGCACCGTGGTGGCATAGACATGGGCGCAATCCGCCACGGCTTCGGCCAGTGATTCGAATACCGTTGCACGTTCGAGCACCACGTCGGCGCCAGCTGCAGCGGGGCCAGCACTCGGATTGGGCCAGCCATCGCGAGGCGTAACCAGGCGCATCTCGGTCAGCCCGAAATTGAGCATGGCCCGCGCAGCCTTGCCGATATTCTCGCCGAGCTGCGGGCGAACGAGCACGATGACGGGAGGCGGGGTCACTTGGTTCCCGCATCCCGCACGTTGCTGGCGAATTCCTCAAAGTCCCGTGCCTCGCCAAAGTCACGATAGACGCTGGCGAAGCGGATGTAGGCAACGCTGTCCAACTGGCGCAGGCCGTCCATCACCATTTCGCCGATGGCCTTGGTCGTGACTTCGCCTTCGCCCAATGTTTCCACCTGGCGCTGGATGCCGGAGACGAGCCGATCGAGCCGCTCCTGAGGTACGTCCCGCTTGCGGCAGGCAAGGGTGACCGATTGCTCTATCTTGGTGCGGTCGAAAGGTTCGCGGCTATCGTTGCTCTTCACCACGATGATATCGCGTAGTTGCACGCGTTCGAACGTGGTGAAGCGCGCACCGCAGCCTTCGCACTGGCGGCGACGGCGGATCGCGGTGTTATCCTCGGTGGGCCGCGAATCCTTTACCTGGCTGTCCTCATGGGCACAGAACGGACAGCGCATTCAGGGACGCAGCCTCCGGTAGAACATGAAGGCCGCGCCTGCGACGAGCCCGAGCGGAACGGAAACGACTGGCAGGATGGCGCCAGCCACCGCCCCGACCGCGCCGCCGATAAGGACCGGCTTGGTCGAAGGATGGTGCATCCCTTGCTTGGCCATGCCGGAGATTTCCTCCTTGGCATCTTCCCAAAGATCGTTTCCGCGCTCGGGGTCAGTCATTTTACATCCCTTGATAGATCGGGAAGCGGGCGCAGAGTTCTTCCACGCGCGCTGCCACGGATGCTTCAACCTGTGCGTCGCCTTCTTCGCCATTCTTGCGCAGGCCATCGACGACTTCGGCGATAAGCTGGCCGATCAGGCGGAATTCCGCGACGCCAAAGCCGCGCGTCGTACCGGCCGGCGTGCCAAGGCGAATGCCGGAGGTGACGAAGGGCTTTTCCGGATCATTCGGAATCGCGTTCTTGTTGCAGGTGATCGATGCGCGATCGAGCGCCTTTTCAGCGTGCTTGCCCTTGGCGTTGTAGGGGCGCAGGTCGACCAGCATCAGGTGGTTGTCAGTGCCGCCGGACACGATGTCGAGCCCCTGTTCCTGCAGCGAGGCAGCGAGCGCCTTGGCATTTTCGGCCACGGCGCGGGCATAGGCTTTGAACTCAGGCTGAAGCGCTTCAGCGAAGGCAACGGCCTTGGCGGCGATGATGTGCATCAGCGGGCCACCCTGCATGCCGGGGAAAATCGCGCTGTTGATCTTCTTGGCGATGGCTTCGTCGTTAGAGAGGATGATGCCCGAGCGCGGGCCACGTAGCGACTTGTGGGTCGTGGTGGTGGTGACATGCGCGTGCGGCACCGGCGAAGGGTGTACGCCGCCGGCAACGAGGCCGGAGAAGTGCGACATGTCGGCCAGCAGGTAGGCGCCAACTTCATCGGCGATTTCTCGGAAGCGGGCAAAGTCCCACTCGCGCGAATAGGCGGTGGCGCCGCAGATGATCAGCTTCGGCTTGTTCTCACGCGCGATGCGGGCAACTTCGTCCATGTCGATCAGGTGATCGTCGGGGCGTACCGTGTAGGGCACCGGCTTGAACCACTTGCCGCTCATGTTCACCGGCGATCCGTGGGTCAGGTGACCACCGGCGGCGAGGTCGAGGCCCATGAAGCTGTCACCGGGCTGCAGCAGCGCCAGGAACACAGCCTGGTTCATCTGGCTGCCGCTGTTGGGCTGCACGTTGGCGAAGTTTGCGCCGAACAGCTTCTTGGCGCGTTCAATGGCCAGCGTTTCGATTTCGTCGACGTATTCGCAGCCGCCGTAGTAGCGCTTGCCCGGATAGCCTTCGGCATACTTGTTGGTCAGCACGGAGCCTGCTGCTTCGAGCACTGCCTTGGAGCAGATGTTTTCAGAGGCAATTAGTTCAATCTTGTCGCGCTGGCGGCCAAGTTCCTTGGCGATCCAGCCCGCGATTTCGGGGTCGG
>JBEVKC010000038.1:0-6693 GCA_040509895.1 Novosphingobium sp.
ATCGCCGCCGACCTCGTCGATCAACTGCTCACGGAAGATGCGCAGCTTGTCGCCGTTCGAGCCCGAAAGCGCCAACCGCGCCCCCTGCTGCGCCAGCGACCGCGCAATCGAAGATCCGATCCCGCCCGAAGCGCCGGTTACGAGTGCGGTCATTCCTGTGAGATCGAACATCTTGCTCTCCGTATTCTGGTTTTGTGCAGCCTTAGCGGCTCAAATCTCTTTCGCCAGCGCCTCAAGATCGGCCATGGTGACGACGCTGGTGACCTGCACCTCGTCCACCGTGCGACCGATCATCGGGCCGAGAACCTTGCCGCCCAGCTCAACGAACTGCTCCACACCAGCCTCCTTCATGGCGATGGCGCTCTCGCGCCAGCGGACGCGGCCGGTGACCTGTTCGACGAGCAGGCGCTGAACCTCAGCGGCTTCGCCCACCATCGCGGCGGTCACGTTGGCGAACAGTGGCACGCGCAGCGCAGCGGGCGGGGTCTTGCCCAGCGCCTCCGCCATGGCTTCGGCAGCGGGTTGCATCAGGGGACAGTGGAACGGAGCCGACACGGGCAGCAGCATGCCACGCTTGATGCCGAAGTCCTTTACCAGCGCGATTGCGCGCTCGATGGCCGACTTGTGGCCGGACAGGACGACCTGGCCGGGATCGTTGTCATTGGCGACAGTGCAGACCTCACCTTCGGCAGCGGCTTCGGCAAGCGCGTGCGCCTTTTCGATGTCGGCGCCGAGCAGCGCGCACATGGCGCCTACCCCCACCGGCACAGCTGCCTGCATCGCCTGTCCGCGCAGCTTCAGCAGCCGCGCAGTGTCGGCCAGCGAGAAGGCGCCCGCAGCGCAAAGCGCGGTATATTCGCCGAGGCTGTGGCCTGCGACGAAGTCCGCCTTGTCGGCCAGAACGATGCCGCCTTCCTTCTCAAGGACGCGGAGCACGGCGATGGCATTGGCCATGATCGCCGGCTGGGCATTCTCGGTCAGGGTCAGGACATCGTCCGGCCCTTCGCGCATGATGGCGGAGAGTTTTTGGCCCAGAGCGTCATCGACTTCCTCGAACACTTCGCGCGCGACGGCGCTGGCTTCGGCGAGTTCGACACCCATGCCGACTTTCTGGCTGCCCTGTCCGGGAAAAACGAATGCGCGCATGAATGACCCTCCTGCTGGTGGCGCGCGCCCTTATGGCCGCTGTGCGTTTGTGGCAAGGCCGAAGGGCACTACCTTGTTCGAAGCATCGTGCCCGATATCGGCGGTGCCGAGGTATGGAATGGCGTGTCTTTTGCACCAGTAGCGGGCAATATCCTCTGCCTCGGTGCCAAAAGGCCTATCGTTTTCAGGTATATCGCTGACGCGGCCAAGCCGTAGCCCGGCGATGCCGCCCAAGTGCGCGGTGACATGAAAGAACAGCCGGTCGACGGCATATAGATATTCGCTGACCTCCTCCACCATCACCACATGGCGGGCGAGCCCCGGCATAAGCGGCGTACCGCAAAGCATAGCGAGCGTGACGAGGTTGAAGGCAACTGTCGGGTGCGCGTCAATCGACGGCTCCAGCCCGGAACGGTCCCCGGCAAGGTAGCCAAGCGCCCTGCGGATAGCCGCCTCTCCTCCCTCGCGCCGAATGTCGGCGGGCATGGGCGCGTGCACCGGATGGCCGATGCGCGCCCGGTAGAGCCCACCGAGCAGGTAACCGCCGTCCGAATAACCTAGGAAGGGCTTGTCCTGCGCCGCCTTGCCCATGTCGGCGATGGCGGCTTCGGCAATGCGGTTTGAACCATAACCGCCACGGGCGAACCACACTGCATCGAAGCCCGGATCGTTGGCGCATTCGAGCAGCGCGGCAAGGCGTATCTTGTCCGGTCCAGCGAAATGCCCTTCCTCTGCAAAGCATTGCGGGTGGAAATGAAGCTCGACATCCGCGAATTCTGCCTTGGCCAGCGCGACCACACGATCCGCATCCTCACGGGCGAACGGGGCAGAGGGGGCGCAGATAGCTATACGAAGCATTTCCGTGACCTAGAGCATTTTCGCGGCGGGTGGAAACACCTGTCGGCAAAAGCACAAACGACCCGGTTGTAAAGGGCGTCCAAGCCTCATAACCCATGCACCATGCGTTCCTCCCCGTCCCTCACTTCCCACCCTTGGTTCTTCTGCGGCATCGGCGGCTCCGGCATGTTGCCGCTCGCCCTGATCCTCAAGGGACAGGGCTCCGAAGTAGCAGGGTCGGACCGCAGCCGCGACCAAGGCCGCACGCCGCAAAAATTCGCATGGCTTGAGGAACTGGGCTTCAAACTGTTTCCACAGGACGGAAGCGGGATCGCCTCTGCAGAGCAGACGCTTGTGGCATCTGCCGCAGTGGAGGACACAGTGCCCGAAGTGGTGCGGGCAAAGGAACTCGGCTGCCCGCGCATGAGCAGGGCGGAACTCCTGGCCGAACTGTTCAACGCGGCGGGCACAGGAATCGCCATCGGCGGCACCAGCGGCAAGTCCACGGTCACCGGCATGGCAGGCTGGATCATGATGCAGGCAGGGCGCGACCCGACCATCATGAACGGCGCAGTGATGAAGAACTTCGTCGCGCCCGGTGCTCCCTTCGCCTCTGCACGGGTGGGTAACGGTGGCGTCTTCGTGTCGGAGGTAGATGAAAGCGACGGCTCCATCGCGCTCTACCGCCCGAAGGTGGCCGTCCTCGGCAATGTCAGCCTTGATCACAAGAGCATGGAGGAACTGCGCCAGCTTTTCGGTGACTTTCTTGCAGAAGCCGAAGTTGCTGCAGTCAACATCGATGACCCGGAAAGCGCCGCGCTTGCCGCCCGCGCAAAATCGCTCGTCAGCTTCGGCATCAACAGCACCGCTGCCATGATCGGCGTCAGGCCCGGCTCGATCGCCGAAGGGCCAACCAACCTGTCAGCCACGATCCTCGACCGTCGAAATGGTTCTGCCCAACAACTGCAATTGCAGGTTCCCGGCTGCCACAACCTTGCCAACGCGCTGGCCGCCATAGCTGCCACCAATGCCGCAGGCGTGCCGGTGGCAGAGGCGATCCTGGCCCTGTCGTCCTTCACCGGCCTTGCCCGGCGTTTCGACATTGTTGGCACATCGGCATCCGGCATCACCGTGATCGACGATTTCGGCCACAACCCGGACAAGGTTTCGGCAACGCTTGCCACGCTGAAGGCCCATCCGGGCCGCGTAATCGCCTTCTTCCAGCCGCACGGCTATGGCCCCTTGCGGCAGATGGGGCATGAATTGGCACAAGTGTTCGCGGCCAAACTGGGGCCGGCAGACGTCACCATCCTGTGCGATCCGGTTTATTTCGGCGGCACCGTTGACCGCAGCGAAGGGAGCGAGCGCGTCGTCGGCCTGATCGCTGAGGCTGGCGGTCAGGCCGAGCACATTCCCTCTCGCGACAATTGCGCCGCCCGGATCGCGGAAATCGCCCGCCCCTGTGATCGCATCGTGATCATGGGCGCGCGCGACGATACCCTGACGACCTTCGCGAAGGACCTGCTGGCCCGCCTGCCCTAGGTCGAAGCCGCCCAGCCCTTCTGAGAAATCCGAGTTAGTGGGCTCCTTTGCCGCGCATCTTCTGGATAGCATGCACAGCAAACGCCACAATCGCGCCCAGCACCAGCCCGACGAGTGCGGAGAGGACGGCATAGCCCAACCAGCCAAGCACGCCGCCCAAAAAGCCGGTCGCGTGCTCGATGGCGTGCTGCACACCGTGGGCTATGTCTGACGGACCATGCAGGCCCAGTTCCTGCGAGCCGTGCAGAACAATGCCGCCACCAACCCAGAGCATCGCCAGCGTGCCAACGCTGGACAGCAGTACCAGCAGCTTGGGCATTGCCAGCAAGAGCATGCGGCCAACCTGCTTTGACAGGGCGCTGGGACTCTTGTGGAGGTGCAATCCGATGTCGTCCATTTTAACGATCAGAGCGACGGCGCCATAGACCAGTGCTGTGATACCAATTGCGACGACGGCAAGTATCAGGCCACGGCTAACCAGCGGTTCGGCGGAAACTTCGGCCAGTGCGATGGCCATGATCTCTGCCGAGAGAATGAAGTCGGTACGGATCGCGCCGGAAATGCGCTGCTGCTCAAACTCGGCAATGTCCTCGATGGGATCTTCCAGCGTCTCACCGTGTTTTTCGCCGCCCAGCTTTTCAAGCACCTTTTCGGCGCCCTCAAAGCAAAGAAAAAGGCCGCCTACCATCAGCAGCGGCGTCATAGCCCATGGAAAAAACTGACTGAGCAGCAAAGCGCCGGGCAACAGGATAAGCAGCTTGTTGCGCAGACTGCCTTTGGCGATCGACCAGATGATCGGCAGTTCGCGGTCCGGCGTGAATTCGGTCACGTAGGACGGCGTAACCGCGGCATCGTCTACCACGACGCCTGCCGCCTTGGCCCCGGCCTTCGCCGCAGCTGCCCCGACATCGTCCAGCGACGCAGCCGCCACCTTCGCAATCACCGAAATATCATCGAGAAGCGCAACAAAGCCTGAAGGCATGGGATTTCCGGTGCTCGCGTGTTTTTGTGGAGCCGCGTGCTTAGCGGGATGGGGCCGGACGGTTCAAGGGAATTGCCTGTTTTCTCTTCTAAAACGAAACCGGCCCGGCAATCGCTTGCCGGGCCGGCTGGGGGCCTTGGCTATTTTGTTTCGCACACATGCGTCAGGCTGCCACTCCCAGGAACACATGGGTCGCGGCGGGCATGTTCACCATGGCAAAGGCAAAGCTGCTGAGGGTGGCGAGAACTGCGGCAAAGGCAGCATTCAGGCGGGTTACGGTCATCTTGCTTCTCCATCTGTTCGGGCGATCCTTGCATTCACCCTGTGCCAACCTTCATAGCTCGGCTTGGGCCTCCCCAATGAACACTGATCTTGCAAAGAGGTTATGCACGAACGCATAACCCCCTCCCGCCACGTCTGCCCGAGGTTGGCATGTACGACTGGAGTGACCTGCGCTTTTTCCTTGCCGTTGCCCGCACGGGCAGCACGCTTGCCGCCTCGCGCCAGATGCAGGTGAGCCAGGCGACTGTTTCGCGGCGCCTCACGGTTTTTGAGGAAACGCTGGGCCTGCAGCTCTTCACCCGACGCCCGTCAGGCTACACGCTCACCCCCAAGGGAGAGGCGCTGCTTCCGCTTGCAGAGGCTGTGGAGGCGGCGGCGGACCAGTTCTGTAACGCAGCTGGCGCGGAAGAGCGCCGGCTTTTCGGCCGCGTTCGACTGACGACGGTGGAGTCCGCCGCCAATTCATGGGTCATTCCCGCCCTCGCCACCTTGCGCGACCATCATCCCGAGATCGAGGTGGAACTCATCACCGGTGAGGACATTCTCGACCTCGCAAGCGGAGAAGCGGACGTCGCC
This sequence comes from Novosphingobium sp., assembly GCA_040509895.1. Taxonomy (GTDB): domain Bacteria; phylum Pseudomonadota; class Alphaproteobacteria; order Sphingomonadales; family Sphingomonadaceae; genus Novosphingobium. The sequence continues at coordinate 5,366 of JBEVKC010000038.1, forward strand.
ATCCGGTTTGGCGTCCAGCCTACGCAGGAATCACTCGTCGTTCGCCGGCTGGCGGAACTCGACGAGTGCTTCTACGCCAGCCAGCCGCTTGTTGAGCGCCTGGGGTTCCCTAATGACCTTGCGCAGTTGGCCCGCTATCCCATCGTCGGCGAGACGCGGATGGGAGCCCGGTTCACGCAGTGGATCGAAGACAATCTGCCCGAGGCCCGCGTCGTCCAGAGGGTCAATTCCCTCTCCGGCGTGCTCGCCAGTGTTCGGGCTGGCATCGGCGCAGCCCTGATGCCCTGCATCATGGGTGATTATCTCAACGGCCTTGTCAGGCTGGTTCCGCCGATCAAGGAGCTGAGCACACCATGCTGGTTGGTGACGACCGATCACGCGCGAAAGCAGCCTCATGTTCGCGCGGTGATCGATATCGTCGTCGGGCACATAGAGGCAGCGACAGCCTACGGGATCGCTTCCAAACCGCCGCCCATGTCGTCCAAGGACGCGGCGGCAATCTTCACAATCATCGAAACCGGACCACGCAGCGCATCAAACGATTGAGCGCTGACCCTGCCTATCGGGCGACGTTGCGCAGATCGCGATCAACGGCATCCAATTTACCGCTAGGAAGCCGATCAGGCGCCATTTCATGAAGCTGGCGGAAGGTCTTGCCCTTCACCATCTTCATGCGAAAATCCCCCGACACACCGGGGAAATGCTTTTCCAGCACGGCGCGCGTCGCAGGGTTCTTGAGCAATTCGCCCGAAGGGGTGTTGTAGGTGGAATAGGATTGCTGCTGTGCGGCCTGTCCCCACGCAGGAGAATACATGCAAGCCGAAGCGACATTGGTGGCAATGAACGCGGCCAGAAAAAGTGCGATGGCCTTGCCAGTATTCACTGCTTCCCCCTCACCGGATATATGAAACACTGCATATCATATCTTACAGGACGTGATGCAAGCAAAATGTGCCGCGCTTGCATTTCCGCCCGAATCCGGTAAGGGCCGCCGCTTCCCCGGTAAGCCGGGAGAATCCAAGAAGGCCGGAGGGGCCCCGCAATCCCGCGGACCAGCCACCGATCGGCATGAAATGAAAGGAAGCTGCCGTGCCGCTTTATGAGCACGTGTTCCTGGCTCGCCAGGATCTCAGCCAGGCGCAGGTTGATGCGCTGGCTGCCACCGCGACCGAGATCGTAGAGTCCAACCAGGGCAAGGTCACCAAGACCGAAACCTGGGGTCTCAAGGGCCTCGCGTACAAGATCAAGCGCAACCGCAAGGCGCACTACGTCATGCTCAACATCGAGGCCCCCGCTGGCGTCGTTGCAGAGCTTGAGCGTCAGACCGC
>JBEVKC010000039.1:0-11499 GCA_040509895.1 Novosphingobium sp.
AGAAGGAAGGCGTCAATCCGCTTGCGGGCTGCCTGCCGATCTTCCTGCAGATCCCCGTGTTCTTCGCGCTGTACAAGGTGCTGATCCTGTCGATCGAAATGCGCCACCAGCCGTTCGCGCTGTGGATCAAGGATCTTTCCGCGCCCGATCCGCTTCACATCCTGAACCTGTTCGGCCTGTTGCCCTTCACGCCGCCAGCTTTCCTTGGCATCGGCATTCTCGCCATCCTGCTGGGCATCACCATGTGGCTGCAGTTCAAGCTGAACCCGGCGCCGATGGACCCCGTGCAGCAGCAGGTATTCGCGATCATGCCGTGGATGATGATGTTCGTCATGGCGCCGTTCGCGGCTGGCCTGCTGATCTACTGGATCACCTCGAACCTGCTGACCATCGCGCAGCAGAAGTACCTCTACGCCCGGCATCCCGGCTTGAAGGCGCAGAATGAAAAGGATGCCGCCGACGCCAAACGCGCGGCGGCGCGTGAAGGGTGAGCGAGGAAATTGATCCGACGGAACAGGCCCGCCGCCTTTTTGCCGGGAGGGTCGAGTTCCTGAAGAGCGCGCCCGCGCTCCAGTACCTGCCGGATCCCGATGCGCCGGAAATCGCCTTCGCCGGGCGCTCCAACGTCGGCAAGTCGTCGCTGCTCAACGCGCTGACTGGGCGCAAGGCAATCGCCCGCGCCTCGGTCACGCCAGGCCGCACGCAGGAGCTGAACTTCTTCGAGGTTGGCGATCCGCTGGTCATGCGGCTGGTCGACATGCCCGGCTATGGCTTTGCCAAGGCGCCGCCCAAGGTGGTGGAGAACTGGCGGCGATTGGTGCGCGACTTCCTGCGCGGCCGCCACGTGTTGAAGCGCACGTTGTTGCTCATCGATTCCCGCCATGGCGTTAAGCCGGTCGATGCCGAAATGATGAAGATGCTGGACGAATCCGCCGTCGGCTATCGCATCGTCCTGACCAAAGCCGACAAGGTGAAGGCCAGCGAACTGGCAGACACCGTGGCGCGCACCGAAGCAGAGGCGCGCAAGCATCCAGCGGCTTACCCGCACCTCCATGTCACATCCGCCGAAACGAAGATGGGCATCGAGGAGTTGCGGACGGCTGTGTTGGAGGATGCTAGACTCTAGTGCATTGAGCGGCGCCAGCCAGACGATAAGCTGCAAAAAGAATCGGGGCGCGGAAATTTGAGAGGATGTTCTGTGAGCGATCGGGAAGGTATTTCTGTTGATCCCAAGGCGGCTGCTACGATGCCGCAACTCGTCCGCGCCGCAGCGGCCGCGTACGGCGACGATATCGCCATCGTGCTGCGCGGCGATGATGCTCCCCAAGAATCGATCACCTTCACGGAACTGGACCGTCAGTCCGCCGAACTCGCCCGCGGCCTGGTTGCCCGAGGTGTAGGCAAAGGCACCCGCATCGGTTTCATCTTTGGCAACAACCCTTCCTTTGCCGTGATGTTCGCGGCCATTTCGCGCATTGGTGGCGTTGCAATCCCGATCAGCACCATGATCCGCGCCAACGAGCTGGTGCGCGTACTGCGCCAGTCGGACGTCGCTGGCCTGATCGTGCAGCGCAGTTTCCTCGGCAACGATTACGTTGAGCGTATCTGTGAAGCGCTGCCCGAACTGCGGGAGGCATCGAGCCGCGACCTCCGAATCGCCAAGGTGCCGTTCCTGCGCTGGATCGTATCGACGGGCGAGGGATTGCCGCCCAGCATCGGCGGCATGAGCTTCCTCACCGACGCAGCAGGCTCGGTCAGCGAGGAAATGTTGCTGGAACTGGAATCAGAGGTCCACCCGACCGACCAGATCGTCGAGATCTACACCTCCGGCTCCATGGCTCTGCCCAAGGGCGTGAAGCACAACCACGGCCCGGTGCTGTTCCGCACCCACTTCCTCAGTGACATCATCGGTGTCGAACGCGGCAAGGAAATCGCCGCCCAGTTGCCAATGTTCTGGGTCGGCGGGCTGATGATGTACATGATGCCCAACCTTGAGGCGGGCGCGATTACCGTTTGCGGCGACCGCACCCTCAACAACAGCCGCGTGGCCATGGGCAGCGTGATGGCGGAGGACGACATTGCCCTCATCGCGCAGGCAAAGCCCTATTGGGGCCTGGGCATGAGCGAGACGATCGGGCCCTATTCCTACGGCGACGTCGTGCGCGTGCCCGGCCGTCCGATGTGCGCGCCGATGGACCACTTTGCCCCTCGCTATGACATCCGCATCGCTGACGAGAACGATCAGCCGGTGAAGGACGGTGAGGTCGGTGAGATGCAGGTGCGGGGCTATCCGGTGACTCCCGGCCTCCACAAGGTTGAGCGCGACGTCTATTTCACTCCAGATGGCTATTACCATACCGGCGACATGTGTGAGGTGGAGGGCAACCGCATCCACTTCGTGGGCCGCAATGGCGACATGATCAAGACCGCCGGCTCCAACGTCTCCCCCGCCGAGGTGGAGTTTGAACTGCAGTCACTGGAAGGCGTCCACAACGCCTATGTCGTCGGCCTGCCCGATAAGGAACGCGGCCAGCTAGTCGTTGCGGCGCTCGTCCCCCGCGACGGGGCGGAGCTGGACTTCACCGCCATCGAGGCAGAGATGCGCAAGCGCCTGTCGAGCTACAAGGTGCCCCGCGCCTATGTCCAGATCACGCGTGAGGAAGTGCCGATGCTCCACAGCAACAAGGTCTCCCGCCGCCTGTTCCAGGAACTGATGGCGGAAAAGCTGGGACGAAGCGCGGCGTAGCGGCTTCCCCCCATTTCGCGGGGGCGGCGTTTACCGGGCCGGTGCTGCATGTGATTGCTCGCTGCCCGGACAGGTGGCATGCACTCTTGCATAAAATTAGGAGAGGCCCATGTCAGAAGCACGCACGCTGGATTCGATCCGCGTCGACTATCCCGATGCCCCCGCGCACGTGCCGAAGGACCGGATAGTCGATCTTTCTTCGGCAATGGGCGGCGTGCCCAACGACCTCGTCGATCCTTATGAGCCGTTCGACTTTCTGACCGGGCCGGACATTCCGAACCTGCTGTTCAACCCGCCGGCGAGGTCTGGCCTCGGCGCTGCGGCTGGCGCGGGCAGCAACGGCAATTGGGTGGTCACCCGCTACAAGGACATTGAGCGGGTCTATACCGACAACGACCACTTCTCGAACAAGGGCACGGCCGAATTCCAGCGGCTGATCGGCGAGACATTCCCGTCGATCCCACTGGCGATCGATCCGCCGGACCACGCCAAGTACCGCTATTTCCTGATGCCGTGGTTCGCGCCGTCGCGCCTGAACAAGATGGACGCGCAGATTCGCGGCGTGGTCACGGAAATGATGGACGAATTCGTCGACAAGGGCGAAGTCGACATGGCGTGGGACTTTGGCCGGGTCTATCCGGTGCGTATCTTCATGAGCCTGATGGGCTTCCCGCCCGCCATGTTCGAGGAGTTCCTCGAATGGGAATGGAACATCCTCCATTCGGGCAGCCTGGAAAAGATGCAGTGGGCGCTCGGTTCTGTGCTGGGCTTCCTGCGCGGCTTCATCGAGGAAAAGAAGGCAAACCCCGACGAGCACCTGACCTCATACATCGTCCACGGCGAGATCGAGGGCCGCAAGCTGACCGAGGACGAGATCATCGGCATGGTCTGGTTCCTCTGGCTCGGCGGGCTCGACACGGTCGCGGCTACTATCAGCCAGATGTACCGCCGCATGGCGCTGCAGCCGGACATCCAGACCCAGATCCGCGAAAATCCCGAGATCATCAACACGGCGGTCGAAGAATTCCTGCGTACCCAGCCGATCCTGTCGTCCGGGCGACGGGCGAAGCTCGATTTCGAATGGCATGGGGTGCAGATCAAGGCTGGTGACAGCTTTTCGTGCCTCAACCCGGCGGGCAATTTTGACCCGACGGTATTCGCCAACCCGCGCGAGTTCGATCCCAGGCGCAAGGCGAACCGGCACTTCACCTTTGTCGCGGGCGTGCACCTCTGCCTCGGCGCGCCACTTGCCCGGCGTGAATTGCGCATCCTGCTCGACGAATGGTTCAAGCGGATTCCGGAATTCCGGGTGAAGCCGGGCGCGGACACCACCGTGTTCCCGGGCCTGCTGTCGATCCGCAACCTGCCGCTGGTATGGGATGTGAAGTAACTTCGTTCATCCTCGACAGAAGTTAGCTTAACCGCTACCCTCCGTGCATCATGCAGGGGGCTGCGATGAAGCTGATTATTGGCAACAAGAACTATTCCAGCTGGTCGCTGCGCGGCTGGCTGGCGTGCAAGCAGTCAGGCCTGCATTTCGAGGAGATCACCGTCCCGCTCTATGGCGAGGACTGGGAGCAGCATAAGCGCGAGTCGCATGACCTGCAGCCTTCATCGGGCAAGGTTCCGATCCTGTGGGATGGCGAGGCAGTTGTTTGGGACAGCCTTGCCATCATCGAATACCTGTCCGACCGGGTAGGCCGCGAACGCTTCTGGCCCAAGGATGAGGCAGCGCGGGCCATGGCGCGCTCGATGGTCGCGGAAATGCACTCCAGCTACATGGCGCTGCGCCGCGAATGCCCGATGAACATCCGTCGCCGGGTGGAAGGTGCGGATTTCAGCGACGAAACCCGCGCCGACATCATGCGCATCCTCTCGCTATGGGCAGAGGCGCGGGCGCGCTTTGGCAAGGGCGGGCCGTTCCTGTTCGGCACTTTCGGCGCGGCGGACATCATCTATGCGCCGGTCGTCAGCCGCTTCATCACCTATGCCGTCGGTGTGCCCGGCTTTGCCGTCACCTATATGCAGGCCGTGTGGGAGCACGACTGGATGCAGCAATGGATCGAGGCTGCCGAGGCCGAGGAATGGGTGATTGAACAGAACGAGGTTCCCGCGAAGGGGTAGCGCCTTACCCGATGCGCCTGCTTCGAAAGGCCATACTCCGACGTTCCCTCCGATCGCGCTCAACGCAGCGCGGGGGTGAGTGGCAATCTGCCGAAAGACGCCAAGCTTCGGCGGCGGCAGATCCAGCTATCTGAATGTGGAATGAGCCCGTAGGCTCACCCCGATCAATTCTTGTTGATTGCGTCGTCGCCGGCCTGGCCGACGGATTCGATGTCCTGTCCTGCACCTTTGACAGTGTTGCATGCCGATGTGGCGAGGGTCATCCCCGCCAGCGCGAACGCGAGAACAATCTTCCTGATCATCTGGATTTTCTCCTGCCCCACCGCATGAACTTATTACAACACAGAGCGTTGCACCGCAATGCGGGTCTCGGCCAACGGTCACCACCCGTTCGGCGTGGTCATTCTGCGGTCGCGGGCGCGTCCGTCTAATACGGCGTGCCATCCTTGTGGGCATAGCCTTCCGGCCCCCATCGCATGTCGATATCCGAATACCAGCCTGTCGTGTCGGGCCCGCCTGAGACCGCGACAAAGACGCAATCGGCATCGCTCTCGTTGATAAGGTGGTGGCCGTTTGCGACACCCTTGGCCCAGGCACATACATCGCCCGGTTTCAGCACGGTACGGCCCTCGTCCTCAACCAGCACGGCCTCGCCCGCGATCATCACCAGCAGTTCGTCTTCTGTGTCGTGCCAGTGGCGCTGGGAGGACCATGCGCCGGGCTTCAGCGTTACATGGCTGGCGCCGAATTCGGTCAGGCCGCCCACCGGTGCGAGCCGCCGATACCATCGTCCTTTTACGTCCTGATTGAACGGCGCCGGATAGCCCGTGGTGTTGGTCTGGACGATGGAATCGAGGTCGATCTTTGGCATGGCGGGAGACTACTCCTGCCTGATGCGGCGTCAACGCGGGCGGCGTAGCACGATGTAGACCGCTCCAGCGCCACCGTGGCGGGGATGGGCGGGGCGTATGGCAGCGATGCGGCTGGAATGGGACCCGGCGCTGAGCCAGTCGAGGAACTTGGCCCGGATAGCCCCGCGCCGCTCTCCGCGCCCGGCCTGGCCGTCCGACGGACGCGGCCTGCCGGTGATCAGCAGCACTACCCTCGCGCCCTGCGCCAGCGCCTGCGTCAGCCCATGCTCAAGCCGCATGTACGCAGAATCCAGCGTCGCCCCGTGGAGGTCGAGCGTGAAATCGGGCTGGAGGATCCCGCGCGCCAGCTTGCGCTCCCATGACCCGTCGAGGCCGTTGTGGTCGAGCGGACGGGCAGCAAGAGGTGGGGGCGGTTCAACGAGGGGTGGCGGAACACGTCCCTTTTTCGAGGGCTGGATCGCAATCGCCTTTGGCGGCGTGGCTGGCACGTTCCCGTCAATGTCCTTCGCTTGCGTATCCGCCGCCTTGGCAGCCCGCCGTCCCTTGATCGGCGTCACACTGCTGGCAACCTTTGCCCATATCGCGGCCTCTTCCGGGCTTAGCCTGCGCCTCATTTGGCGCCCAGCCGGTCCAGCGTTCCCTTCGGCACCAGAACCAGCGCAGAGCCGCGTGTGCTCATGCCGCCGGCGGTGGTCCGGGCCGATTGGCCTGCGCCCCAGAAGGTGTCGAAGCGGTTGGCGCCCTTGATCGCTCCGCCGGTGTCCTGCGCGATCCACAGGCCCGATGCTTCGTCCCGGTCGACCGTCAGCCACACCGGCGCGCCCAGCGGCACAAATTTGGGATCAGCCGCGACCGAGCTTTGCGCGCGTACCGGTACGCCAAGCGCGCCGACGGGACCATCGCCGGTCAGCTCGCGGAAGAACACGAAGCTGGCATTTTCACGCATCAGCTCGCGGCCTTCTTCGGGATGTTCGCGCAGGTATTTCATGATCCCCTGCATGGAGCCGGAGAACTGCCCCGGACCGCTCCCAACCAGCCCGCGGTTACGCATGACAGTGCCGATCCCCGTGTAGGGATGGCCGTTCTGGCCGGCATAGCCGATGCGGATGACAGTGCCGTCGGGCGCGCGCAGGCGGCCGGAGCCCTGCACCTGCAGGAAGAAGAACTCGATGGGATCGGCCGCCCAGGCCAGCTCAAGCCCCTTGCCAGCCAGAGCGCCGTTCTCGATCGCGGTCCGGTCATGGAAGGGGACGAAACGGCCCTGCGCATCATAGCGGCCCAGCGGTTGCTGGCCGGATGAGAGGGGTTTGGCATCTCCCGGCTTGGCGCGAACAAGGTCCGGCGGCATACGATAGACCGAGACGTTGAAACCCGGTTGGCGGGTCCGCACGCCAGCAATTTCCGGCTCATAATAGCCGGTGGCGAATGCGGTGCCGTTGCCGACCTGCGCGGTCTCGAAAAAGCGGGTGAAGAAGCTCGGCGCGTCGCTTGTGGGCCAGCTTCGGGCGGCATCGCAGGACTGCTTCCAGTCGGCGGCGCGCGTTAGCCCGCTGGCGTCGTTGCGCGACACCAGCCGGGGGCAACTCTCACGGAATGAGGCCAGCGAGGCGGCGGCGTCGGTCTGCCCCAGCCGCAGCTTGCTGACCTGCGCGCCGACGCGGACGCCAGCGGAGAGCGCGTTTGCCGCGGGTGGCTGCGTTACGGGAGGGACTACCTTGCCGCAGGACGCGATCAGCAATGCCGTCGCAAGTGCGATGGTGCTCCGTCTTGCCCCCGACACGCATAACCCCACAAGGTTTAACCCTCGTCGGTCTCGTCGAGAAGCCAGTCAGGGTCGTGGGAGTTGACGTTGCGGCTAAAGGTCCAGATGTCGACCGACTGGATCGCATCGTTGAGCGAACCGGCGATGACATTGCCATCGGCGTCGCGCGTTACGGCCGCAATGTCAGCCGTGAATCGTACCGTGATCCGAGCCATCGGAGCGTTGTAGCTGGCCGATGTGATCGCTGCTTCCTCAACGCGCACCAAGCGATTGTCCAGCGTCTCGCCTGCAGCGATGCGGGCATCGATGGCGCTGGCAAAGCCTTCGTAGACGTCTCGGTCGCAGAGTTGGCCTAGCTCTTCCTTGTCACCGCGCCAGAACGCATCGAGCACCATGCCATAAGCACTGCGGGCGCCTTCGAGGAAGGTCAACGCGTCGAAACGGCGGTCAGCCGCCGCGATCTCACGCATGCCGCGCTCAACTGCGGGCATGGCAGGCGTAAGGTCGTTAGGGCGAAGCAGCGGATTGGCCGGAGCGCGCAATGCGGGAGCCGACGGCACTGCATCGGGCTTGGCATCGAATCGGCCCTGGATCGGCTCTTCCTCATGCTCGGCACGGCGGCCAAGCACGGAGTAGAGCCGCAGTCCCAAGAAGGCTGCGATCATAGCCAGGATGACAATTTCGATGGTCACTTAACCCAATCCACATCTGCCGCTTGCACGGACCAAGCGGTATTCTGCCCTAGATAGGCAAAGAAGACAAATGAACAACCTTTGCACGAGTGTGACAGCAAATTTTTATGCCGGACCGACACATGTTTGCGACGCTTTTGCCGAGAAGCAGTACTGGCCCACTCCAAAACCCCGCCACCCGTAGGGTGCCATGGTTGGGCGGCCGGGTGGGGAGCGGGCCGGTACCGCCTGCCGAAAGTGCGCCAAATTGCCTCGACAAGCTCCATTGCCGCATTCCCGGCGCAGTGCTACGCGCGCCGCCAACTCCATTTTGCCCATCTTCAGAATTGCAAACAGAAAGACACGAACATGGCCGACGAAGGCAGCATCATTTCCGATCTCGACCTGGGCACCGGTAATGGTGAGGACACGACGCCCTCCGCAGGGATCATCTCGCAGTATGTGAAGGACCTTTCGGTAGAGAACCCGAATGCTCCTGAAAGCTACCAGTGGCAGGATGCGCCGCAGGTCGACATCCAGTTCAACATCGGCGCCCGCGCGATCAGCGGAGAAGTGCAGGAAGTCGAGCTGAAGATTTCGATCACCGCACGTGCCGAAGCTGGCGTCGCCTACATTGTTGAAGTGGCCTATTGCGGCCTTGCCGGCATGCGCAACCTTGATGACGCGCAGTCGCACCACTTCATCTTTGCGGAAGTCCCGCGGATCATCTTCCCCTTCGCTCGCCGCGTAGTGGCCGATGCCGTGCGCGATGCCGGCTTCCCGCCGATCATGCTGGAGCCGATCGATTTCAACGGCCTGTACATCCAACAGATTGCCCAGCAGCAGCAGGCTGAGGGTACACCTGTCGGCAACGCCTGAAACTAAGCACGGCGCATGAGCCTGCTTCGGAACGTCGGCACGATCGGCGGGCTGACGGCGATCAGCCGCGTCTTCGGGTTTGTCCGCGACATGCTGCTGGCCCGCGTGCTTGGCGCCGGGTTGGCGGCTGACGCCTTCCAGCTTGCCTTCACGCTGCCCAACACCTTTCGGCGCCTCTTTGCCGAAGGGGCGTTCTCGGTTGCCTTCGTGCCGATGTATTCCCGCGCGCTGCACGGGGATGGCGGTGAAGAGGCGGCCCGCCAATTCGCCAGCGATGTGCTGGCGGTGTTCGTCTGGGTGCTGATCGCATTTAGCGCGGTGGCTATGATTGCCATGCCGGCCATCGTCTGGGCGCTGGCGAGCAATTTCGGCGATGTTCCGGGCAAGTTCGACCTGTCGGTCGCGCTCAGCCGGATTACCTTCCCGTACCTTGGGCTGGTCAGTCTGGTGGCGATGCTTTCAGGCCTGCTGAATGCCCGCTCACGCTTTGGGCCGGGCGCTTTTGCACCGGTGCTGCTCAACGTCTGCCTGATCAGCGGCATCGCCATCGGCTGGTATCTGCGCGGTGAGAGTCATGACGATACTATTGTCGCCTATGCGCTGGCAGTTTCGGTGTCGGTCGCGGGCGTTGCCCAGCTTCTGTACCTCTCGTGGGAGACGAAGCGGGCCGGGGTGAAACTGAAAGTGACGCTGCCCAAGCTGACGCCCGAAGTGCGCAGGCTGGGCAAGCTGATCGTCCCGGCAACGTTCGGTGCGGGCATCTATCAGATCAGCCAGTTCGTCGACACGTTCTTTGCCACATCGCTGCCGCAGGGATCGCTGACGCTGCTGAAGCTGGCAGACCGGCTTAACCAGATGCCGCTGGGAATTGTCGGGATAGCGCTGGGTACGGCGATCTTGCCGATGCTCTCGCGCCACATCCATACCGGCGATGCCAAGGAAGCGCAGCGGCTGCAGACACAGGCGTTCGAGCTTGCGACGCTGCTGACCCTGCCTGCCGCGGCGGCGCTGGCGGTTTGTGCCCCCGCTTTCGTCACGGCCTTCTTCGTCGGCGGCAAGTTCACTCTGGCCGATGGCGCGATCATGGCGAACATCGTCGTCGCGCTGGTGGCGGGGCTGCCCGCCTATGTGATCGTCAAGATCCTGAACCCCGGCTACTTCGCCCGCGAGGACACGCGCACGCCGGTCTGGACGGCGCTTGCCGCGTTGACGTTCAACATCGGCATCAACCTGATCGTCATCCAACGCTTCGGCATTGTCGGGCTGGCGGCAGCGACGGCGGCTTCGGCCAGCCTCAACTGCGTGCTGCTCTATTCGATCCTGCACATTCGCGGCTGGTTCCACTTCACCGTGCCGCTGGCCAGCAAGATCGCCCGCCAGCTTGTCGCCACCGGAGCGATGACGGCGGCGTTGTGGTGGGCTATGCCGCGACTGGCGCATCTCTATGGTGGCAGCGTAATCGACCGCGTGCTGTCGCTTTTCGTCCTTGTCGGGCTTGGCATGGGCGTGTTCTTTGCGGTCGCATTCATGACCGGGGCAATCAATCACCGGATCATCTCCCAGCTTCGCCGCCGCCGCCCGCGCAGGACGGATGCGGACGATGAAATACTCGAAGTACAATAGGAACTTAATCAATGCGTATCGTTTCAGGCATCCAGCCGACAGGCAATCTCCATCTCGGTAATTACCTGGGCGCGATCCGGAACTGGGTACGCATGCAGGAAGAGGGCGAATGCCTGTTTTTCCTGGCGGACCTCCACGCCATTTCCATGCCGCATGTCCCGGCAGAGCTTGCCGCCAACACGCGCGGCATGGTCGCGGCATTGGTCGCCTGCGGGATCGACCCGGATCGCTCGATCCTGTTCAATCAGGCGCAGGTGCCCGCCCATTCAGAGCTGCAATGGCTGCTGAACGGCACGGCCCGCATCGGCTGGTTGAACCGCATGACGCAGTTCAAGGACAAATCCGGCAAGAACCGCGAAGGCGCTTCGGCCGCGCTCTATACCTATCCCGTGCTGCAGGCCGCGGACGTGCTGCTCTATCAGGCGACCCATGTTCCCGTGGGCGATGACCAGAAACAGCACCTGGAACTGGCGCGCGACGTTGCGCAGAAGTTCAACAATGACTTTGCGAGTGAGGACAAGCCGGTATTCACCCTGCCCGAGCCGATCATCCCGCCGGAATCCGCCCGAATCATGAGCCTGCGCGAAGGCAGCGCCAAGATGAGCAAGTCCGACCCTTCGGACATGAGCCGCATCAATCTGACCGACGATGCCGACATCATGATGCAGAAGGTCAAGAAGGCGAAGACTGATCCCGAGGCGCTGCCTTCCGAGGCTGCGGGTCTGGAAGGACGGCCGGAGGCGCGCAACCTTGTCGGCATCTATGCGACCATGGCCGATGTGCCGGTGGCTGACGTGCTGCGGGACTTCGCCGGCAAGGGCT
>JBEVKC010000040.1:0-4374 GCA_040509895.1 Novosphingobium sp.
GGGCGGTTTCAGTTTCCGGCTGCGGAGGAACAGCCACGCGCCAGCTGTCAGTAGCAGCGCCGCCGCTGCCGCCAGCCAGGCCCAGATTGGAATTGCCGGTGCTTCATCGGCGGGCGGGAGCACGCGCTCAACCGGAGCGACAGGCGCGATCTCGGGAACCGGAGAGGCGAGATCGGGGAACACCGGAGCCGCGGCAGTAGCGCCCGGCATGGCCTCCGGCACCGGATTCGGCGCAACTTTCGCCGAGGGAGAGGGGCGATTCGCAGGTGCTGCGGCGGTTGGCCGCGCGGCAGGCGCCGCAACGGTTGGCGTGGCCGTTGGTGGCGGGACCGCGATTGTCGGGGCAGGCGCGGGGGTGGGCCTCGGTTCCGGCGCGCGTATCGGCGCGTCGGCATCGACCGGCCCCTGCGCCCGCGACGGAGCAGCCGGCTCACCCGGTTTGAGCTTGAAATCCTGTACTGAATCCTGCGCCAAGGCAGGCGCCGTCGCCCAAGCCATCGGCGCGGCTGCCAGTACGGCGCATCTGAAAAATGTCTTGCGGTCCATTTGCCCTACGGTCGATCCCCGCACGCCGTCCAGCCGCCGGGCTGAACCCCGGGTTAACCTGAGCCGACAATCCGGTGACTTGTGCGCCGCGCGCGTTACCGGCATGGCTTACCCCCATGAGCGACATAACGAAACCCCCGTTGCAGCCTCCTTTGCACTTGGGCAAGCAGAGCGGGCTGCCTGCCTCGCCCGATCAGGCGGTGCTGGACTATGTGCCCAACCCTCGCGTTGGTACCCTGTACCTCGTCCGCTTCGCCGCGCCCGAGTTCACGTCGCTGTGCCCCGTGACGGGGCAGCCGGACTTTGCGCACCTGGTGCTGGACTATGCGCCGGGGGAGACCATCGTGGAGTCGAAGAGCCTGAAGCTGTTCCTCGGCTCGTTCCGCAACCACTGCGGCTTTCATGAGGACGTGACGGTCGGCATCGGCCAGCGCCTGTTTGACGAGATGAAGCCCAAGTGGCTGCGCATCGGTGGCTACTGGTACCCGCGCGGAGGCATTCCCATCGACGTGTTCTGGCAGTCCAGCGCTCCGCCTGAGGGGCTGTGGGTGCCGGATCAGGGTGTAGCGGGCTATCGAGGGCGCGGCTAACCCAGTAGCTTCTTCAGTGTCCCGCCAAGCGGTGCGGGCATGAAGCTGTCGCCTTCCGGCCAGTCGAGGAAGCCGAAAGCCGCATAGGTGCCGCCATCGATGTGCAGTGTCGTGCCGGTGATGGTCCGTGACAGGTCGCTGGCGAGGAACAGCACGCCGTTGACCACGTCCTCCACATCGGGCGGGCGTTTCTGCGGCACATAGAACTCGATGGACTTTGACAGCGCGTCCTCGCCCAGCTGGGCAAGGCGCTCGAAATCTTCAGGCGCCAGCGCAGCGTTAGAGGCGCGGGCGCGGGTCGTATCGCTGGCGACGCAGTTCACTCGGATCTGGTCGGCACCAAGCTCCACCGCCAACGCCCGGCTGAAGTTGGTCGTTGCGGCCTTGGCCCCGGCATAGACCGCGAAAGTCGCCGCGCCGCGGTGCGCCTCTATCGTGGTGAAGTTGATGATGCTGCCGCCCTTGCCTGACTTGCGAAGGAGCGGGATGGCGCGGTGGCAGCTGTCGATCACATAGCCGTAGTTGAGCCGGATATCGCGGGAGTGGGATTCGCGGGTTGTCTTGTCGAACAGGGAACGGGCAACTCCACCTGCGACGTTCACCACAATGTCGGCGTGGCCGTACTCGCGCTCTACAAGGTCGTAGAAGGCGTCCAGTGACTGCGGATCATTGACGTCGGCGTAATGGGCAACTACGCCGCCTCCGATTGAAGCGATGCCTTCGCGGTCATTGTCGCAGGCCACTACGGTGACTCCGGCCTCCGCCAGTCCCAGCGACACGCCCCGGCCAATGAAGCCAGCCGCCCCGCCCACCACTATCGCGACCTTACCCGACAGCGCCTGATGCGCCTTCAGCAATCCCATCGTTCTCTCCTGCCATTTTGCCGCACAAGGTGGAGCAGCGGTTGACTCCGTCAAGCCCCGATGCACACTCGGAGACAAAGAGCGGAAGATGGAGAGGCCGCCATGCAGATCGCCCCCCTGCCTCAGGGCTTTGGTGCCGAAATCACGGGCTTCAGCCTGCAGGATGACCGTAGCGAAGCGGACGTTGCGCGGCTTCGCGAGGCTTTCGATGCGCATCACCTGCTGATCTTTCGCGGAGAGGGGACCATCACGCCGGACCGGCAGACGGAAATCTGTGGCTGGTTCGGCCCCACAGGCTGCGACACCGGGCAGGACGGTCGCAGCCACACCATGATGGACAACGCCGAGGCAATCGGCCGCAAGGCGCTGCCGTTCCACAGCGACATCACTTACATGGAGTTCCCGATAGAGGGCATCAGCCTACATCCGCTGGATTTGCCCCGATCGCCCACCTCGACCACGTTTGTCAGCAACGCCTGCGGCTGGGACGCACTTTCGCCGGAATTGCAGGACGAACTGCACGATGCGTTGGGCCAGCATTACTATGCCGATAGCCTGACGATGGACATGGATTGGCCGATCTTCGAATACTGGCACCCCGTCCGCATGGAGCATCCGCGCACCGGGCGGCCGCTGCTGTTCGTTACCGAGCATCACGTCGAGCAGCTTTCCGGCGTGAGCGACGAGCGCAGTGCGCAGTTGCTGCCGATCCTGTTCGACATACTCTATGCTCCCGAACGCCGATATGAGCATTTCTGGCAGTCTGGCGACCTGCTGGTGTGGGACAACCTCGCCATCCAGCACGCCCGCACTCGCGAGGCAGACCCGTCCGAGGGCAAACGCCTGTTGCAGAGGGTGCAGATCGGCGCGCATGGTTTCCTCGAACAGCTGGAGAAAGTGCGACGGCAGGCTGCGGAGGTAACATCTTGATGGAACTGTTGCTCGATCGGCCGGCAGCGGCCTTCGACCCGGCGCGTGGATTGCTCTGCAACGAGCATTTCCAGATGGGCTATGTCACCAACGACATGGCCAAGGCCGAGGATTATTTCCGCAAGCACTTCGCGGTGAAGGAATTCCGCCCAACCGAAGGCGAGAGTTCCGATGGCGGGAAAATCTCCGTGCGTTCCGCATGGATTGGCAACGTGATGTACGAGATCATCTGCGCCAGCGGCCCCGGCATGGAAATCTACTCCGAACTGTTGCAGGGTGATGGATTTGCCATCCGCCTGCATCACTTCGGCTATCTCATTCCCGACGATGCGGGCTGGGAAATGCTTGAGGAAACCGTCGCCTGCGGTGGCTGGACCGTCCGGCAGCGCAGCGACACGCCGGGCTATGTCAGGGCGATGTATGTTGAGGCGCCTCAGCTTGGGAATTATCTCGAATTCGTGTTGCCGGCACCGGCCTTGCTGGAAAGGTTTCGTGCGACGCCGGTAGCGTGATTGCCAAGGACCGCGCGCAGCGCATCCAACATTGGGTGTGGTTCCGCCTGCAGATGCTCTGCCTCATGCGCGAACAGGAAGCCCAGAATACGCTGCATATCGAAACCGGCCATCTTGGCGCTCGCCATACCAGGCGCCCGATAACAGTCAGGCATAACCGTAACGCCAAGTCCAGCGCAGACCATCTGCATCACCCGTTCGTCATTGGTGGAGCGCAAGGCAAAGTGCGGGCGGACGCCGCGTTCGAGGAAATGGCGGCTTGTTTCCGACAGGGCCTCGCAGTGGCGGCGCACGATCATGGTCTCGCGGGAGAGTTCCTCGGCTGTGACCTGCCGCTTCCCGGCGAGGGGGTGCGCCTCGGGCATCACCACGCTGTAGCCTTCTTCCATCAAAGGTTCCTCAAGGAACCGTTCGCCGCCCCGGTCGACAAGGCCAAGGCAGACCTCGATCCGTCCCCGACCAAGCTGGCCCAGCAGTTCCCGCTCAGTGCCGAACACGAATTCCACCGTTTCGGGGTCGCACCTCGCTGCGGCAAAGGCGGCGGAAACCAGCGCCCCCGGCACACTTCCCAGTACCCCCATTCGCAGTACGGTGCGCGGATTGCTGCCACCCATGGCCTGCAATGCCTCGTTGAATTCCCGCTCGATCCGACGGGCATGGACAAGGAATCGCGCACCAGCCTCTGTCAGCTGCACGCGCTGGTTGGAGCGGATGAACAGCTGCGTCTCCACCGCCTGTTCCAGCTTGGCGATTCCGGCAGAGAGCGTGGGCTGCGAAACGTTGCAGGCAGCTGCCGCGCGGGAGAAGTTGCCCTGATCCACCACGGCCAGGAAATATCGAAGCAGGTACCGCTCTATCATAGATACAATCTATACACTGTTTCGGCGGTTTCAATTGTTCGGGTGGGCGAAAACGCGCTATGGCCTTGGCTTG